>CAMVHF010000142.1 GCA_947167235.1 uncultured Alphaproteobacteria bacterium | reverse complement strand
CAAACGCCGCAAGGTGCTACATTAGGACAATTGATTGAGTTGCACGAAAAAGCAAAAGAAATGGGTATTACCAATTCGGTAGCGACTTGTACACTGGTTACGGAAACCGGCGGAAGAATATATTTCTCGGCAGGATCTGGCAAAAATCTTAAAATTACGACACCGGAAGATATAGATATATTTAAGGCACTGTTACAGCAGAGGTAGAAATGTATATTAATAATGTTTTGTACCGTCAGGATATCGAGCGTATTTTAGTACCGGCATTTGAAAAATTGCGCGGTAAGACTTTTTTTATTACCGGTACGAGCGGTTTGGTCGGTTCGTTTTTGGCGGATGTTTTGATTTACTTGAATGATAAGTATGATTATGGTATGGATATATGGGGAACATTTTCAAGTCCGAAAAGTTTTGCAGAGCGTTTTCCGTCGTATGTGGGACGCAAAGATTTTCATGCGGTTATACAAGATATCAATCAGCCGATCGAACTTGATTTGAATCCGGATTATATTATCCATGCGGCCAGTAATACGCATCCGGCATTATATGCCAATAATCCGGTTGAAACAATTAAGTTAAATGTTAACGGAACTTCTCATATACTTGATTTTGCTAAAGAAAAGCAAAATTGTCGGGTCCTGTTTTTATCGACATTGGAAGTGTATGGCGAAGATAAAACGATTGATAAATTTAATGAACAAAATATCGGAAAAGTCGATTTTACTTATTTTCGCTCATGCTATCCGGAAAGTAAAAGACTGTGCGAAACGTTATGCAGTGCTTACAATAAAGAATACGGTACGGATATTGTGACGGCGCGCTTAGGTTATATTTACGGTCCGACAGTGAAGTTGAACAGTTCAAAAGCTGATGTACAGTTTTTAAATAAGGCTTTAGCCGGAGAAGATATTGTACTTAAAAGCCGCGGATTACAGCAACGGTCATATTGTTATGTTGCCGATACCGTTGCCGCCTTATTGGTTATTTTGCTTAAAGCAAATACGGGTGAAAGCTATAATGTGGCTTCAACTCAAGGAAATATCCGCTTACACGAATTTGCCGAAATATTGGCTGAATTTGCCGGTGTTAAGGTTGTATTCGATATTGATGAAAACATTGCCGCAACGGGCGGCTCACAAGTACAAAATTCAACGCTTGATGCATCGAAATTGGAAAGTTTAGGGTGGAAATCGTGCTTTTCGCCAAATGACGGCATAGAGCATACATTGCAGATTAAGAAAGCAATAGCAGGAGATAATAATGGTTAATCTAAAATATCCGGTAAGAATAAAATTGTTCGGTCTGCCGATTATAAAAGTTAATTCGACCGTTTCCGGTACGGTTATTGATACATATCTTTTTCGTATTCCGTTTATTAGTATCAGAATTAAAGACAGAAGAAAAATTAATGTCAATTTTACATTGCTGCAAAAAGCCATTGATTGGTATAAAGACAGAGCTATAAATAAGAGCAAAGAAGCCATTAAGCAGAAATTCAGAGAGGGTAAACCGGTTAAAATTATGCTTATGACATCGCGTCCGGGTATGTGGAATTTTGATTATCTTTATCCGTTGTTGAAACAAGATAAACGTTTTGATGTTTGTGTGCTTATTATGCCGGAAAAAGCTTATGGCGATGAAACAATGAAAAAATACATGCAGGAAGTATCTCAAGAACTGACCGAAAAAAATATTCCTTTTATTTGCGGATATAACTTAAAAACCGGTACTTTCATTAAGCCGAGAGAAGTAATTAATCCGGATATTGTATTTTTTACCGATTTTGCACATTTTCATTTTTATAAGAATTTTGCCATTAACAGATTTAGAGATAAAATTACTTTTTTGAATGATTACGGTTATTCTGTTATGTTGGACCAACATACATGTAATTATGAATTGAATAATGAAGTGGATATCTATTTCAGACCAACTTTCAGACATCTGGAAATGGCTCAATTATACATGTATAAAACACATGGTGATAATGTTTCTGTCGTCGGTAGTCCTAAGCTTGATGTTCGTTTTGACGAAGCATATAAGGTAACAGATGTTTGGAAACCTCAGTCTAAATCTAAAAAGAGAATTATTTGGGCTCCGCATCATTCAGACGGGCATCCGAAAAATACTTATCAATATAATGCCTTTTATGTATTGAGCGATTTTATGCTGCAGTTGGCCGAAGAATACAAAGATAAAGTTCAATTTGCTTTCCGTCCGCATCCGATTTTACGTCCTAAATTAAATTTGCGATGGGGTAAAGAGAAAACAGATGCGTATTTCAAAAAATGGGAAGATATGGAAAACGGACAGATTTCTGAAGGAAATTTCTGTGATTTGTTCATAACTTCGGATGCAATGGTTATGGATTCATGTTCATTTTTAGCTGAATATACGGCTTTTGATAAGCCTTTGCTGCATACAATATCACCGACGTCGCGTGTCAGACTCAATGAGTTCGGGAAAGATATGTACAGCTGTATTTATAAAGCTGATGTCGATTTAGAGCAGTCAATCCGCCGTTTTATTGATGACGTTGTACTCGGTGGAAATGATTATTTGCAGGAAGAAAGAACCAGAGTTATTAAAAAATACTTCAGTAAACTGAATGATAAAACAGCATCAGAAAAT
>CAMVHF010000141.1 GCA_947167235.1 uncultured Alphaproteobacteria bacterium | reverse complement strand
GCAAGAGTGTCTTAAAATGTGTAAACCGTCCTTATCTTTGGCGGTGATAATAGTGAGTGTAGAATCGGTAGTTATCGGAGCGGTTAAATCTTGCAATTTATCATTAACGGAAACGGCTAAAGCGGCCTTTCCCAAACTCGTGCTAATCTTATTGGCGATTTCCAAGCCGGAAACGCCCTCATTTTCTTCTAAAATACTGCCATCCGGCAATTTAATTTTTATCATAGTTTTCTACCTTTTCACTATTAAATTTCACTATCTTATTTGTTTACCTCGCGGTAAACAGCAATTGTTTTATCACACATAATTTGTTTTGTAAAATGTTCTTTTACATTTTTTATCGCCGAAGCACCGATTCTTTCTCTTTCGGCATTAGAAAGATGCAGTGCCCATTGAATAGCTTTTGCCAAATCATCCGGATTACCGCTTTCAAACAATTTACCGGTAACGCCGTCAATAACGGTTTCTTTCGAACCGCCGATGTTAGAGGCAACAACAATACGTCCCATGGCCTGACCTTCGATCGCGATACGTCCGAATGCTTCCGGCTCGATAGATGTTGATAACACAACATCAGACACCATCATGGCTGCCGGAATATCACTTTCGTGGCGAATAAACAAAAAGCGATCGGTCATACCGTATTTTTCGATCATCTCATGCAATTCTTCGGTATATTTCACGCGGCCTTGGTCATCACCGATTAACACGCAGAAAAAGTCTTCATCTTTAATTTTATTAAGGGCTTCGATTAACAGCTTTTGCCCTTTCCAATTGGTTAAACGTCCGATAAGGGTTATAATCGGTTTATCTTCCGGAATACCGTGGGTTTCCAAAAATTTAATCATACGTTCGGCCGTTGTGGTCTCGATATTAAAATTTTCCATATTAACACAGCGGGAAATCAGACGAATCTTACTTTCATCGGTGCCGTAATGTTTGATAATGTGTTCTTTAATATGGTTTGAAATGGCGATAACACGCTCGCCGTAAGTCATAATTTTGTTATAGAATTTTTTAATTCCCCACGGGCCTAAGCCGTATGTTCCGTGAAATGTCGTGACATAATGTACACCGCATCGCTTAGCTGCCCAATAGGCACTCCATGCCGGCGCACGCGAACGTGCATGCACAACGGTCACACCGTGATCTTTGATTATTTTAGATAATTTCAGCGAATTGATATACATTTTGAAAATATTTTTCGTTTTCAACGGTAATGTAAAGTGTTTTACTTTAATGCGTTCCAAATTATATTCCATCCGCCCGCCGGCTGAAGCGACATAGTTTTCAATTCCTTTTTCCTGCAAAGCCGAAGCAATCTCGGTTGTCCCGAGTTCAACACCGCCCTGATTAAGTTCCGGTAAGACCTGTAAAACGACTAATTTTTTTGCCTTATTTTCAGATACTTCTGTCATTTTTTCCTCAAAATAAACACTCAAACTGCTATATATTACATCGGTTGCAATGAATTTTCAAAAATTTCCGTCTGTTTATGCACATTTCATTCAATATTAAAGCTTTGTATTTCTTTGTTAAGTGGTTTACAACATTATGTTTCCCTTTGCATTTCTAAAATCATAATTATTTTCAGAGCTCCCCAAAAAGTTTGTACTAACCTATGGATAGTTTTATATAACCTAAAGTATATATTTTAAATATTTTTCAATTTTATATATTGACTTTTACTCCAAAAGTGTTATCTTTAAAATACCTTAAGGTGCTTTTCGGCAATAGTAGCGAAAGAATTTAATCGCCTATTGTTGTATCTTTTGTTAGGTCAGCAACGTCTACAGAAGGATAAAAAGAGTAACTTTCTTACCAATGAAAATGAAACCGAAATCATTCATTGTGTATCTTTTCTCAGCGGGGAAGCGAGATATAGAATTAAGAAAAGAAAGCCCTCTCTACAGAGGGCTTTTTGATTATTTATTTTTTATATACATTGACGATACGGTACTATAATTGCCACCGGCGAGGTATTCATTGCCGGATGGGCGCTGATGGCATCCGTAATATTCGAACTGCCGAAACCGTAGTTATTGTCAGGACTGCCCCAAAAGTTTGTCGTATACTGCGGGTAATTGTCCGTTATCCCTTGTTGATTATACATTTGCATCATTTGGCTTTCGCGATTATCGCGTGCCGTTTGTTAAAATCGGTCTAACGGTAAAATATCGTCTGGAAGACTTGCAGGCATATGTTTCCAATAACCGCAAAAGCTAAAACAAAGGGAGCAATATTGCTCCCTTTCTCAATAAAACTACATGATTTCGCGTGTCATTGTTAAGAATACCAGTCCGACATAAATCAGCAACATTCCGAAGAATGTCCATATAACTGCACGATTACTTAATAGATAAGTTCCCCCAGCAAGCAGAATAATCGGCACAAAAAATAGCAAAGTGCCGGCAAAAGACGTATAGCCCATTGTCCAATTTAATGTTCCGTAATCCGTTGCGGTCAGCCACAACAAATATCCCCAATTTAAGGCAAACCATATGCCGACTTCTGCCATGCGCCAAAGAATATTCGGATTGAATCCGACTATCCTCCGCCGAACGTAGTCATATAAGAGATAGAGCTGAGTATACAGAATATATCCGAATAAAAATTCAATTGTATAAACGCATGGATGTCCTCCCCATACCCATTGAGATATTTTCCCTTCTTGCCACAAGGAGGGGTCACAACTGTCACCTTGTGTGTTTGTT
>CAMVHF010000140.1 GCA_947167235.1 uncultured Alphaproteobacteria bacterium | reverse complement strand
GTGTCGGTTAAAATACCCTGCATCCGATTATTAAGATTTGATCTGAACTTGTTTTGCCCCCAATCCAATACTTGTCCGCCGTATTTTGAACCATATTCGCCTAATTTACCCATAACCGCACCGCCGGCATATCCACCGATAGTGTTTAACGGTAACGCTGTTATAGCATCTGATAAGTTCTCGGCACCGCCAAACGTATTCACCGCCGCATCTATAGCGCCGGCACTTCCCATCCGCGTGACGCCGTTTAAACCGTAGCGACCGGCTATCCCGTAGGCGGCATTACCTAAACCGAACGCATTACCGAGCATCTCCGCTCCCATCGCTGCATACGGATGTTCTTCTCTGAGTTGCTGTTCACTTGCATCCGCCCGTTGCACGATTTCATTATAACGGTCGGAAAAACTCGGCACATTTTCGTAACCGAGCCATTCTGCCGCCCTGTCTACCGGATACGAGCCGACCGCATTTATAAAACCGCCGACCTTACGCCCTAAGCCGCCGGAAAATCCGCGATCAAATGCCGAAACATAACCGCCGGCATTACCTTCTTCCAACAAATAACGTATTTTGTCCAGATAACTGCGCGGCGCAGTATCTTCTTCATAATTCAGATGTGTCATATCCACATCTTCGTAACTGATCGGCGAATAATTCGCCATATATCCCCTTAATGATTTCATGTCTTTCCCTTTCGTTTCTATTGTTATCACCACGAAGAATTGCTCTTTTTTACCCTGAACAGACTTTCGATACTGTTTTCGGGAAGCTCATCATAATAATTCGAGGCACGTTCATACACCGGCTCGGCAAATGTCAAGGCTAACGCGTCTGCCGTATCCGGCGAGCGCCCGAGCCGTTTTTTGATATCGTCTTTTTCTTCCAGTTGCAGCCGTCCGGCGCTATCATACTTTTTGTTGACGGCACACAATTCCGCCGCCAGATTTTCATCTTTGGGCAGATAAACTTCCTGTTCACCCGACAGCCACAACCGCAATTCATTCCACATCTCGGCTCGGCGATTATGATAGCGATCATCACGCAAAGCTTTGGCGCCGAACATCACCGGCCGTACGATTTTTTTGAAACCGCGGTCATTTAAAATATCAACCACACCGCCGCCAACACCGCCGGCATCAACAAACACCCGTGCCGGTTTATATTCGCGTATAAAAAAAGTGGCCTGATTCGCCACCGCCACATTATCCAAATGCGCAAAACTCTTAAAACCGGTACAATATCGCCCGCGCCGGAAACAAAATACCGTATGGTCATCACCGAAACGCGCCACATCTATTCCGATAATTAGCGGTGATTGCGTTGCCATTAAAATTGCATCCATTGCCCGCCGTACATCTTTATAACTCATCAGCTTATAATCACCGGTTGCCATCGGCGCTCCGAGCCAAATATGTTCATAGTCCTCCGGATTTTCGCGGCGGCATTTTTCCGCCATATACTTTAACTCCTCGGGACAAAACGGATTATCGGTATAGTTGACTTTAATAACCAATGTCCGCTCATCCGGATTAGCACCGACCGCCACCCAAATCGGGTCATTTTCGGCCTCGCGATTCATTGAAATCCAAATTTCCGAACCGGCTTTACGAATAGTCGGATTTAATACATCCCAACTATGCTTGCTTATCTTTTGAGCCTCCTCCAACCAAACAATATCTATCCCTTCAAGCGATTTGATATTGCCGGCATTTTGTTCCTGTAAGCCCTTAAAAATAAACGTTGTTCCGGTAATTTTATTGATAATCTGTGTTTCGGTAACCTTATAATCGGTCAGCTGATAATAGTTTATCCGGTCGCTCAACAGCTTATGCACGGAATCTTTAATACTGTCCTGAATTTCACGCATACAGGCAATACGCAGTTTTTTCATACGTCCCAAAAACAACAGACTGTCGGCAAAAGCATACGATTTTCCGCCGCCGCGCCCGCCGTAATACAGCTTATAGCGTTTTTTAGTCTTGATCAGCGGGGCAAATATCTTCGGAATTTTCGCTATTATGTTGTTCATCATTAATGAAATCCACTAAGATTTTGGTTAAGTTTTCAGTTGAATTATTTTTTTCTTCCGCCTGCATTGAGGCAATTTTGCATTTAAGTTCTTCGGCCTTGAGCGCCAAATTGATATTGCCTTCTTCAATAGCCATCTTTTGAAGTTTGTTCAGCATATCCAAGCTCTCGGTAAACGAATAAGATGCTATTTTCTTTTTAGGCATTTTTCCTCCTTTCTGTTACTTTTTTGTTATATCATTAACCTTATACTGGGTGATTTTTATGGATGCTCTGCCCTAACCCCTGCCGCAGTGCATTATCCATCATCTCAACCTGTGTTGGTGTCAATTCGTTATATAAATCCGATACATTTGGTAGTTTTTTATTGACAACAGCATTTTCATACAATACCTATTCGTAATAGGGAGAGGTTTGTAGGTCAGAGAGTCGCATCCTGCCGGCAGAATTCTTATTCTGTAGCGACGTTGGTTGGCGCCCAGCCGAACTTCTTCCTTTTTCATACACTGTTTTTGCTGTCAATTCGTTATATAAACCAGATACATTTGGTAGTTTTTTATTGACAATAATCTTATTAGGTGATATATTATCATTAACTCGAAGCGTTGAGGATGGAGCATTCCCAGTTTGACTCAACCCGAGGCCGGCTTCAGATGCTTGGGGTGCCTGACGCATTACTTTTTCAAATTC
>CAMVHF010000139.1 GCA_947167235.1 uncultured Alphaproteobacteria bacterium | reverse complement strand
ATTTTCAAAATTAAACCTATTTAAACCTATTGCATATTACAATAATGGCAAATTTAGTCCAGTACTTTATTAAATTTATTGACGGATAAATACATGCAAAAATATTTTAAAACACTTTTAGATTTGGAACGTGACTCGCAATTTTCAACGCGTGTTATCATTTTGTCGATACCGTCGGCATTATTGTTCATCATGCTGGCGATACTTGATTTACTGTCTCCGTGGTATGCTTTCACATGCTATGTGATTACGATTATATTCAATATGTTTTCGCTTTTACCGATCAGTTATGAGTTGCAAGGTTTACGCCGCTATATTTATGCTCTGGCCAATAACGAACCTAAAGATATCAATTTTTCGGAAAAAGATACCATGGAAATCGCCGAAGCCATTAATTTGGTACACAAATTATGGACCTCCAAAACCGATACATTGGAAGCACAGGCCATGTCGGATGCCGCCGTTTTTGATACTCTGCCCGATCCGATTCTGATGCTTGACGGTGAAGGCAATATTACCGGTTCAAACTTAGCTGCGCGTCAGTTACTCGGATCAGACATCATCAGCCGTAATATCGATACGGTATTTTCAACAAACATTTTGATTTCATCTGTTGAAAAAATCCTCAAAAACAAAAGTCCGTCCGAAAGCTTGGTTTTTCAGGCACCGCAGTACAATAATCGCCGGCTCTATGCGCACATAACGAAACTTCCGGAAACCTCAAAAGGTCGCGCCGTTGCCGTTATTTCTCTTTACGACATCAGCAAAGCATTGAGTTTGGAAAAAATGCAGTCCGACTTTGTGGCCAATGCCAGTCACGAGCTCAGAACGCCGCTATCTGTCATATCCGGTTTTATCGAAACGCTGCAAACTTCGGCAAAAGATGATGAAGATGCTCGCGATGCTTTTTTGGGCATTATGAAAGAGCAAGCCGAATATATGTCTTCCTTAATCGAAGATCTGCTATCCTTATCGCGTCTGGAAATGGCCCAAGATAAAGAATTAAAAGATAAAGTAGATATTCATGAAGTGATCGATGATGTTATAAATGCCTTAAAAATCAAAGCCTTCCAACATTCGGTTAATATTAAGATTGATGAACTCAATCGCATACCGAAAATCATCGGCGATAATCAGCAAATTCACCAAATTTTACAGAACTTGCTTGATAACGCCATTAAATACGCCAATGAAAATTCCGAGGTAACGATTGAATTAAAAACCGTACCGGAAATACCGGCTCGCCCTGGGCAAAATGTGGCTCAAGGTAAGGCCGTCAGCATTGCCATCAATAACAAAGGTCAAAAAATCAACAAAGAAGATTTGGCTCGCTTAACCGAAAAATTCTATCGTATGCAAATCCATAAAGACATGAAGATCAGAGGTACCGGATTGGGACTGGCCATTGCCAAACAAATCATTATGCACCACCGCGGCAATTTAACGGTAACTTCGACCACTTATAAGGGTAATACTTTTACCGTATACTTACCGACAAAACAAAAATAGCTTATAAAAAAACGCTCACAAAACGTGAGCGTTTTTTTATCGATTCGTTATCCTTAATAGAAATAGTAACGGGCACCGATTGAAAATTCTTTTGAATTTGCATACGCATCGCTGTCAACAAGTGAATAACGATACATTGCTCTGAAGCCCCATTCCGGTGACGGATTAAATTCCCCGCCGAGACCTAAACGCAAAGCATTTCCGCTTTCTTTCTGGGTATGACCGTTAAATTTTGTTTTGGTACTCATACGACCGTAACCGACGGAACCTAAAATTGCGCCTTCACTGAAATTATAACCGTTAACCAAAACATCACCGCCCCAGCTGTATACACGACCGCGTGCGGTATTTCCCAAAAATGATTTCTTTTCGCGCATTGAGCGTTCGGCAAACAATTCCAACGAGCCCAAATCAACAAATTTAACACCGGCATTAAAATTACCGATATCATAGTTATCCGGATACTGATCAGCCACATTGAGTGTTCTGTTTACATAATCAAAACCGACATAAGGCATATATTCGCCGGCTTGAGCGGAAGATGCTAATAAAGCTCCGAAAGCTACAGCGGCTAATAAACTTTTTTTCATGACATATTCTCCTTTTTAATCTATAAAAGAACAGGTATCACAAAAAAACTAAAGTTTGGTTAAGACATTTAAAATTTAAGAAGGAGAATCTTCGTTTAGAAAATTCTCCTTCTTAAATTAAGAGCGTCTGATGATAATACTTTTCTGGATTGAGGCGATCAACCAAGTGCCGACAACGCCTCCTACGGCCAAGTATTCCACATACATTTCATTTACAGGTATGTCATCACCCATGATGATAAATGAACATTCAATGCCTAGCACAAAGCTTACCACACACAGGATATACAAACTGATATTTTCTGTTTTATACACCAGCATCTGCACCCATAAAACCAGTAATGCGCCCAGAGCCACAAAGAACCACCCTTTCACGACAATTGCGAAAAGATATACAAGCAAAACGGCCAGAATACTATAAGCATGATACTTTTTTCCGTCCGCAGCCAAAATCTCAGTTCCGCCCAGCAATGTACCGATTGCACAAATAACGGTCAAGATCAATCCGATAAACCCCATCCAAATGCAAAAGGCATTCAACCCCGTACACAACAGAACCACCACAGCGGCAATTAATCCGTAATTACCGAATGCGCCAAAAATAATAGATTCTTTTTGCATAATTATTAAGATTAAGAATTAGTAGTTGATTTCTATATAAACACACTTTACTAATTTTGTCAA
>CAMVHF010000138.1 GCA_947167235.1 uncultured Alphaproteobacteria bacterium | reverse complement strand
ACTGTCACCGTGTGGGTGATATTTACCCATAACATCACCGACGATACGCGCCGATTTTTTATAAGGTTTGGAAGAATCGTAGCCGTTTTCGTACATACCGTAAATAATACGGCGATGTACCGGTTTCATACCGTCACGGGCATCCGGAAGAGCACGGGCAACGATAACGCTCATGGCGTAATCCAAGTAGCTGCGACGCATTTCTTCCGAAATCATGGTCGGGGCAATATTATCTGTTTTTACAACATTGGTTGCTTCAATTTCCTCAGTCACTTTATACCTCTTAATACATTAAAATAAAACTGATTCAATATAGCAAAAGCCCTGTGCAATAAAAAGTATTTTTTCGGTTTTATCCACTTGTAAAAGAGATATTATGCTTTTTATGGTTTCATCATTTTGACGACTTCTTGAGACATTTGTCTGATATTGCTGTTAAGCTGTGAAACTATACTGTTTACGCTGTTTTCAATTTGATTATTGACGGATTCAACCCCTTGTTTGATTTTTTGCTCGGGCTTTGCGGCTTTGATATCCTGAACAAAGTAATATATCACCACCGCAATACAGGCATATAAAGCATATTTTATAATTGTAAACATTGCATTTTTCCTTTCGGATTTTAAATATCCGTTTCAGACACGTTTTCAATCTGTCTTGACTCTGATAAATAGTTTGCATATAATGTTTCTCGTATTTTTAATATTTTACATACATGTTATGTGAAGCGATGCTTAATTTCTCTTGCCGGCCCCGATAATGTCGGTTGTCGTGTAATTTGCGTTAATTCATCTTATTATTAACTCCTAAAACCATACTTTAATATGGAAACCTTCAACAATGAAAACTATGGCGGCTGCGGTTTTCCCTATGAGGAAGATGAATGTGCTGCAGTTTTGGCACCGGATAGTGAGTCTGAAACACCTCATGATCCCCACAGTGTTCCCTACAATGACTAGTTTTTTTACCAATGCAAAAACGCCGCCGACCTTACGGTCAACGGCGTTTTTTATACTTTAATCCGATATTATTCGAATCTGTGTGGCATTTCCGCTTCTTTTTTCATTAAGGTAATAAAGTCATCAAGCGGCATAACTTCCTGCTTTTCACTGCCCAGACGACGTACGGTAACCGTACGATTATCTCTTTCTTTAGCTCCGACAACCACAATTACCGGAATTTTAGCAAGTGAGTGTTCACGTACTTTGTAGTTGATTTTTTCATTACGCAAATCGGTCTGAGCCGTTAAACCAGCACGCTTCATTGCTTCGGCAACTTCGGTCGCATAGCCGTCAAATTCGCTGACAATCGGTGCCACAACGGCTTGCAAAGGTGAGAGCCACAACGGCAATTTACCGGCGTGATGTTCAATCAAGATACCCAAAAAGCGTTCAATAGAACCGAACAAAGCGCGATGTAGCATTACCGGACGATGTTTTTCCCCATCTTCGCCGATATATGAAATATCAAAACGTTCCGGTAAGTTCATATCTACCTGAATAGTACCGCACTGCCATTCACGACCGATGGCATCTTTCAAAATAAATTCGAGTTTCGGCCCATAGAATGCACCCTCACCCGGATTAATTTCGTAGGCATAGCCGTGTTTTTCCAAAGCGTGCGCCAATGAGCTTTCGCACAAATCCCAAATCTCATCGCTACCGATACGATAAATGCTGTCCGGACGAGTCGAAAGATAAATTTTGATGTTATCAAAACCGAAGTCTTTATAAATATCGAAAATCAGTTTCATCGTATTGATGCATTCTTCTTCCATTTGCTCCGGTGTGCAGAAAATGTGCGCATCGTCCTGAGTAAATTCGCGTACACGCATCAAGCCCATCAATGAGCCGGAAGCTTCATAGCGGTTAACCTTACCGAATTCTGCCATTCTGAGCGGTAAATCGCGATAAGATTTAATACCTTGTTTATAAACGAGCAATCCGCCCGGACAGTTCATCGGTTTAACGCAGAACATACTGCCGTCTTCCATTTGTCCGGAATAGTTATGTGCCCCGTATTTATCCCAGTGACCCGATGTTTCCCATAAAACACGATTCATAATACGCGGTGTTTCAATTTCGCAATAGCCGTTATGTTCCTGACGATTACGCATATATTCAATCAATTTACGATAGATTCTGAAACCTTTATCGTGCCAGAAAACCGCACCCGGCGCATATTCCGGTTCAAAATGGAACAAATCCATTTCTTTACCGATTTTACGGTGGTCACGTTTAGCGGCTTCTTCAAGCATTGTCAAATAAGCATCCAAATCTTTTTTGTTGGCCCAAGCGGTAGCATACAAACGTTGCAACATTTCATTGTTAGAATCGCCGCGCCAATAAGCACCGGCAACTTTGGTAATTTTGAAAGCATCGCCGACTTTAGATGTGGACGGAACGTGCGGACCACGGCACAAATCGGTATAATTGCCCTGACGATACAACGTAATCGTTTCATCTTCAGGCAAATCTTCGATAATTTGAACCTTATAATGTTCACCTTTATTCTTAAAAAAGGCAATAGCTTCGTTGCGCGGCATAACAATACGCTCGATTTTTTCATCGCGTTTAACAATCTCATGCATCTTTTCTTCGATTTTAGCAAAATCTTCGGTTGTAAACGGTTCTTTGCGGGCAAAGTCATAATAGAATCCGTTTTCGATAGCCGGACCGATGGTAACCTGAGTATCAGGCCACAATTCCTGTACGGCTTCGGCCATAATGTGAGAGCAAGAGTGTCTTAAAATGTGTAAACCGTCCTTATCTTTGGCGGTGATAATAGTG
>CAMVHF010000137.1 GCA_947167235.1 uncultured Alphaproteobacteria bacterium | reverse complement strand
GGAAAACGGGGCACCGTTTATGACAACTTCATGCTGCGCCGGATGGAATGAGCTTGTTAAGAAGCACATGCCGGAAATTACACCATATGTTTCAGATGCTAAAACACCGCTTTATTACACGGCGGAAATCGTTAAAAAAGAACATCCGGATGCGGTGACGGTATTTGTCAGTCCGTGTTTTGCCAAACGTCGCGAAGTTTTGGATAACCCGAACGTTAATTATCTGCTCAATTTTGAAGAATTGGGTGCTATGCTCATTGCTTTAGGTATTGAAATTGATGTGTGCGATGAGAAAGAATTTGATTATCAGAGCTCAAAAGAAGCTCGTGAATTTGCTTTGACCGGCGGTGTTGCCCGTTCGGTTCAGGCTGCTTGGAAAGGAGAAAACGGCGCCATTAAACCGGTTGTTGTCAACGGGTTGGATAAGGCTGCCATTCGCAATTTAAGAGTATATGCCAAAACAGGTAAGTGTCCGGACGGCAATTTGGTCGAGATTATGTGCTGTCAGGGCGGTTGTATTGCCGGAAACGCTTGTTTGGGTTCTCTTAAAGATGCGTTTAAAAAAGTTACGGATTATGGAAACAAAGGTCAATCATTAGAAACAGAAAGGAAAATTATTAATGACTAATGTTGTAACAGTGGAAGATCTGGATAAACTTCTGGATCGTGTTCATATTGCGCAAAATCAGTTTGCGACATTTTCTGAAGAAAAGGTCGATGCTATTTTTAAGGCAGCAGCCACAGCCGCTAACAAAATGCGTATCGATTTAGCCGAAATGGCCGTCGAAGAAACCGGAATGGGTGTTTTGGAAGATAAAATCATCAAAAATCACTTTGCATCGGAATATATTTATAACAAACATAAAGGTGTTAAAACCTGCGGTATCGTTAAGCGTGACAAAGCTAACGGTATCAAAATTGTTGCCGCTCCTTTAGGTGTTTTGGCCGGTATTGTCCCGACAACCAACCCGACATCAACGGCTATTTTTAAGTCGCTTATTTGCTTAAAAACCAGAAACGGTATCGTTTTTTCACCGCACCCGCGTGCTAAAAAATCAACAATTGCTGCTGCAAAAGTTGTGTTGGATGCTGCTGTTAAGGCCGGTGCGCCGAAAGATATTATCGGTTGGATTGAAGAACCGACAATCGAACTTTCCAATGCATTGATGACCCATCCTAAAATTCAGGGTATTTTGGCAACCGGTGGTCCGGGTATGGTAAAAGCCGCATATTCAAGCGGTAAGCCGGCTTTGGGTGTCGGTTCGGGTAATACGCCGGCGATTATCGATGAAACGGCAGACATTAAATTGGCCGTATCTTCCATTTTGATGTCAAAAACTTTTGATAACGGTATGATTTGTGCTTCGGAACAATCGGTTGTTGTCGTTAAAGATGTTTACGAAGAAGTCAAAAAAGAATTTGTATATCGCGGTGCTTATTTGCTCAACAAAAAAGAAGCCGAAATGCTGTCTAAGATTATTTTGACGGACAAAGGCGTTAATGCCGCCATCGTCGGTCAGCCGGCGTATAAAATTGCCGAATTGGCCGGATTCAAAGTGCCGGAAAGCGCTAAAATTTTGCTTGCCGAACAGACAGACTATACCAATGCAAATCCGTATGCACATGAAAAATTGTCTCCGATTTTGACAATGTATAAGGTTGATAATTTTGAAAAAGCCACCGATGTTGCTTGGGCTTTGATTAATCTCGGCGGTTTGGGGCATACATCTGTTTTATATACGGATGCCCGTGTTCAAGACAGAGTAGATTTCTATGCGCAAAAAATGCCGACAGGCCGTATTTTGATTAATTCGCCGGCATCACAGGGCGGTATCGGTGATTTATATAACTTCCGTCTGGAGCCGTCTTTGACACTTGGTTGCGGTTCGTGGGGCGGTAACTCGGTCAGCGAAAACGTTGGTGTCAAGCATTTGTTAAACTATAAAACAGTGGCAGAAAGGAGAGAAAATATGTTATGGTTTAAGGTACCACCAAAAATTTATTTCAAGCGCGGTTCAACCGATTTGGCTTTGCGTGAATATGAGGGTAAAAAACGTGCCTTTATCATAACCGACAGATTCCTGTTTGACAGCGGTGCGGTTCGCACCATTACCGATACATTGGAAGAAATTGATATTGATTATCAGATTTTCTTCGATGTTAAGCCGGATCCGACTCTTTCGACCGCTAAAACGGCTTTAGCCATGGTTAATACCTACCAACCGGATTTGATTATCGCTTTGGGCGGCGGTTCGCCAATGGATGTGGGCAAAATTATATGGTTAATGTATGAACAGCCGGAAACCAACTTTGAAGATATTTCTATGCGCTTTATGGATATCAGAAAACGTATTTGCTCGATTCCGGATTTAGGTAAAAAAGCCGATTTGGTATGTATTCCGACCACATCCGGTACCGGTTCGGAAGTGACGCCGTTCTCGATTATTACCGATGATGAAACACACGTTAAATACGCCATTGCCGATTATGCTTTAACGCCGAAAATGGCAATTATTGATGCCAATTTCGTTGACGGTATGCCTAAAGGTTTGACTTCGGCCGGCGGTATTGATGCTTTGGTACACTCTATCGAAGCCTATGTTTCTTGTATGGCAACCAACTATACCAATTCGCTCGCTTTGGAAGCCATTAAGCAAATTTTCCGCTATTTGCCGCGCTCGTATGAACAAGGTGCCGCCGATCCGGTTGCACGCGAAAAAATGCACAACGCAGCAACAATTGCCGGTATGGCGTTTGCTAATGCCTTTTTGGGACTTTGTCACTCGATGGCTCATAAACTTGGCGCTATGTACAATATTCCGCATGGTATTGCCAATGCTTTGCTGTTGTGCCAAATCATTCGCTTTAACGCAACGGATTGCCCGAAAAAGCAAGCTATTTTCCCGCAATATGTTGCTCCGGAAGCTAAAAAGCGTT
>CAMVHF010000136.1 GCA_947167235.1 uncultured Alphaproteobacteria bacterium | reverse complement strand
ATCCTGCCGAAAAATATATTCTTCCGCCTGTTTCCGTCACCAGCGTACATGTCGCTACCGAATTTGTAATGCCCATTTCCTTAGCTTTTTCGTGCAACTCAATCAATTGTCCTAATGTAGCACCTTGCGGCGTTTGGGTTCGTTTTAAGTTATCACGCGGAAACGATTTATCTGAGCTTTCAAAATCATACGTTTCAAGCATAGCTTCGTTACACGGCATGGCAACAACCGTAAAACCGTGTTTTTCGATTGTACTGATACAGTCTGAAATAATATCGTTTGAAACATTCGGACGAATGGCATCATGAATAAGCACAATATCATCTTTGCTGTAATGTTTGGCTAATTCCATAATGCCGTTTTTAATGGATTCCTGACCGACTTTTCCTGCCGGAACGATATGCTTTAACTTGGTAATGCCGTATTGTTTGGCGTAACTGGCTAAAATATTATCCCAGCCGTCCAAACAAACCACCGCAATAGCATCAATCGACGGATGTTTTTCAAACGCCTCCAATGTATAGATAATAATAGGTTTATCATATACCGTCATAAATTGCTTAGGAATAGCATTATTCATTCGGGCGCCGATACCACCGGCAATAATCAATCCTATATTCATTTATTCTCTCCTTTTAAGCAGTTTTCTAAATGTTCAATAATATTTTTGGCAACACTTTCCGTGCCTAACCTAAATTCTTTGATAATTTCCTGTCTTTTCGTCTTTAATTCGTCTTTTCCTTTTATCAGGATATCATCCATTTTTGCTTCCAACTCTTGCACATCATACACCGGATAATAACCGGCAATAATGCGCTGACCAAATTCATTGTATCCGACGGATTTTGGGTTAATCAGATGAACAAGCGGTTTTTCAGTCAGTAAATATTCGCATAAAAACGAACAACAATCCGTAATCATTATATCCGAGGTCTTAAATAAATCGAAATAATCACCGCCCTCGACAACTTGAGCATTCGGAAGTTCACGCCACGCGGCAAAATATTCATCTATTTCTTCAGGTGTCATCAATCCGCTATTAACAATAGCCTTAAACAATACCGGATGAGGTTTTAATATAAATTCATATTCCGGATGACTTTTGGCATATTCATACATAAATTTATAATTCCAATCGAATGTTCCACATCTTAGAAGACTGTCATCGGCAAAAGAATGATGCGGTGCCCATATAATCCGCTTTTTGCCTTCGGTCTTCCACAGATTATGCTTGATGGGCTGTGCGTAAACATCTAATTTCAATAATCCGCATACCGGAACATTTTCATCCTCGAAGCCCTGACTTAAATATAAATGTTTTTCAATACCGTTATCCAAAAAATACCGCCATAACTGTCTGTAAAACGGAACGGTAAATTCATAAGTCGCTTTTACAATCGAAGCGCCGTAAGAACAATGGCAACTCAAGGCATATCGAGCGGTTTTATAAGGTGCGTGCATATTTTTCAGGCCCCACGGCCCTTCATAAAAAATAATATCAGGTCTGAATTCTTTTAAATCGATAAATTTTTTGGTCTCGGCATTAAAAGCATACGCGACATTCATCCCGCGCGAGGCAAAAAAATCATAATTATCGCGTAATTTCTTCTTATAATCCGAGAACGAGCAATTTTTCTCCAACAAATCCGTCGTTATACTGACAAGTACTTGCGGTTCGAAATGTTCGCTTTTATCAAATGCTTCGTACAAGCTCTGATACGACCATTTAGCGTTATCTTGGCATAAAAAGCACACTTTCAGCTTTCTTTTGGTGTATTCCTTTTGCAATACGGGCAGCAGAGCGGCATTTTGTTTTTGGGCCATAAATATCTTTTTTTCGCCTTTCCGACGCTTATCTATCTCTTTACAAAAACGACGGAATTTTTGCCTGTCTACTTTTGGGAACGCCCACGCAACTAACTCTGCCAAAATATGGTACAGCATTATTTACCGCGCCCCCTCAAACAAATTTTAGCTAACCGCCACAAAGTTTTAAATGGCAAATTACGATAGCAAAAGCTTTCTGCTTGATGTAAACGGCCCAATTGCTCGAGCAAATATTTATCCAAATCCGGCTGTTCTTCTTTTTCGTGATAGGTTTTATTAATCATCAATTTAACTGACGAGGCAATACGTTTGGCGCGTACAGTCGGCCATAAATAAGCATATTCAGTCTTGGCAAAAAAAGACTGAACCGCCATTATCCCCGTCACATAGTCGTTGATTTTGCGTTTTGTGAATACACTGCGCATGGTAGACGAGTTTTCTGTATTATAGCCGTTTAAGGCATACGGAACACTGGCATACTTATCAATTTTAGCAAACAGACAGGTCACCCACGGCCAATCTTCAAAATAAATTCCTTCAATAAACGGACGATTTTTAACAAGCTCGGCTTTATATAATTTATTCCAAATCACCGAACTTGAGGCAATACTTGTGGTTAAAATGTGCTCTACCGGCTTTTGATGAACGGTAAATTGCAAATCATCAATATTATACGATTTATCACCGCCGTATTTTTTGGTTTCTTCGGTTGCTACCACCGCACACCCCGTCTTTTCGGCAATGGTGAGTAAAATTTCTAATGTCTGTTGATGGATAAAATCATCCGAATCAATAAAGAATACATAATCACCTTGAATACTTTTCAAACCGCAATTACGCGCAACGGCCTGTCCTTTATTTTCCTGATTGATAACTTTGATTCGTTTATCTTTAGCCGCATATTCTTCTAAAATTTTCAAGCTGTTATCTGTTGAGCCGTCGTTAATACATATAACTTCAATATCCGACACAGACTGTGAGAGCACGCTATTTAAACAGCGTGCCAAAAACTTCTCGGTATTATATACCGGAATCACAACGGAAACTTTGGGCATAACATCCTCAAGTTTATATATTCAGACCTTAAAGCAATCTATTTCATAAAATTGATGATGTCAAATGAATTTATTATCTATTACAGTTGATAAAAGGTTGTTTACAAT
>CAMVHF010000135.1 GCA_947167235.1 uncultured Alphaproteobacteria bacterium | reverse complement strand
AGTCCATTTTCTGTTCCGGACCACTGTTTTGCAACAATTCTTCGCCGGAAATGGCTACCGGAACCGCACAAAGTTTAAGCGCATATTCGGCGGCCGTAAACAGCTGTTTCGGCTGATATTGAATGGTATCGTAGCCCGAATACCAAACCATATCACCTTCGCCGTATTCCAATTCTTCCAAAATTTTGGTACCGCCGGAGATAGAGCGCATTTTGCCCTTTTCTTTCAGTCGGCTTAATAAAGCATTATTTTTAGATACGGTATCATGTAATTCACCGGATCTGTTTTCCAAAGTTAATGTAAATACATCATTAAAATCTCTACTCATAAATTTATTCCTTTATAAAAAAGTTAATCCATTAAAGCGGCCATATTCTTAGCGATTTCCTCGCGCAAGGTTAACGGACGCTCAGTTTTTTCGGCTTTGCCTTTAGGGACAAAAGCGGCTTTTTTGGCCTTTTCGGCCTCAGCGGTTTGCGCATTGATTGTTTTTTGTATCAATCGTGCACGGGTTGACGGATTGAGCCACAATGCGCTTTCATACGCCTGTTCGATTCCGTTTGCCGTTCCGCTGTTTAACAGCGCAAAAACCTGTTGTTTGACTTCATCAAAATACGGATGCAGCAAATTGCCGTCCGGATCGGTTTGCCGACCAAACATTTGAATCAAATCAACAAGTCTTTGCGTGTCTTGATTTTGCAAATACGAAGTCAAATCGCGATACTGGTGCTCGAGTTGGCACAGACGGGCAACGACTTCCGGTTCCGGTTGCTTGCTTTTAAGCTGCGGAAACTCGGCTTTGACACCATATATTGTGGCAATCGCCTGTAACGTTTTAGCCGGATGTTCATCGATTTGCTTATCGAGCCAAGCCAGACCTGTAAGCCAATCTTGCATTTTTTCGATACCCAAGTTGTGTAGGCGCTGACGATTTTGTTCAAACAGCTCGTCCAAACTTCGGTAATTTTGCAATTTGTTTGCATAATCGTTGATTTCCGCTTCGGTATTTGCTTCGCGTTCGCTTAAAAAAACCTGCCATTCGGAAGGCAGGTTCTTAAAATCGGATGCGAATTTTTCGGTATACCCTTTCGGTGCGACGATAACCGCCACTGTTTCGGTCGGTTCGGTTGTTTTAACAACCTCTTCGACAACGGCAACAGCCGGTTCGCTTTCCTTTCGGGTAATGATATCAGTTTGATTTTCATCGGTCATCAGACCGTGAACCTTAAATTGATGTTCGATTTCTTTTCTTAAATCACTCATTTCCAAATCATCCTTTTATAGTTAAAAAGAAACTCGGCAAAAATTGCTTCTCGCCGAGCTTTGTCATTTTGATATCGAATATTTTGCATATATTCGGGTGAATAGTCGCTTGAAAGCGCCAATCCGGTAGCTTTCAAATACTTGTCGACATCCGCGACCGAAGATGCGACAGATCCGTCCGGAAGAGGCACCTCTTCCGCGAATTGTTTTGTAAAATTACTCATTTTTTATTTCCTTTTTTGTGTAATATCATTAACCGCATGCGGTGCGGTTTTGTTGTACATATCCTGCAAATACTGCGCATAACGGGCTCTGAGTTCTAAGACATTACGGTATGCATCATCCGAATGTTGTGCCTCACTATATAACCGGTTATATCTTTTATCCGTCATCAACGGCTGTAATATCGCCTGATTATCGAGGACATCGCGAGCGATCAGATTGCCTTGCGAAAGTCGTTGCAACTGACCTTGCAAATACGCTTGCTTTTCAACATTATTGTGAAACTGCTGACCTGATGCGTTTCGCATTATCGGTTGATTCTGATACCCTTGCCGGTAGTACTGTTCCATACGCTTTACCTGTGCCAGTTTATCATCTAACTGACCGGTATGCGGCTTCATCACATTATTGATATTACCCTTTACGACAGCTAAATCTGCCGGTGCGCCGTTTTGCATATTTGCTGCCCGACGGATTTTATCCATACTATCGAGTGTTCCGGCTTTATGCGCGCTCTGCCCCAGTCCCTGCCGCAGTGCATTATTCATCAAATCAACTTGCGTCGGGGTTAATTCGTTATATAAACCAGATACATTTGGTAGATTTTTATTGACAACCACCGGTTGAGGTGCTATATTAATGTTACTTAGAGACGCACCTGTCGTGGTCATTGCTCTAAGCGTGGGGGCTAAGGACAGGTCTTGAGCCCCTTGTAATTTGTTTGCTATATGGTTATTACTACTTGGTAACTTATTGAAAGCTTTACCTTCTCTTACCAAAAACATATCCTGAAAATCTTTATTTGACTTGTTATTAAAATATTTTCTTACATAATAATCTGTTCCATCTTTCGTAAACTTCAAATCAGGATATAAATAAGTACGAGCGGCAGTTCTTACAAAAGGATCTTTACCTTCTTTTAAAAAATGATTAATACCTAGTTCAGGATTACCTAAATTGCTTAAATCATCATTAAATACATTTAAATTTGTTTCTGATAATCTTTCTCTCAGTACCTTTTCAGCCTGTTCTTTTGTATAATTCTTGTTCGGATTGAACTTACTTTGCGCAATATATGATTCTAATTGTCTTCGAGTAGGTGTAAAATCCAATACTTCTTTATCGGCGTTTTGGAATACAAAATTATCGTAGATTTGCTGACGGCGGGCGGCTATTTCCGGTATATTAAGCGAATGCCCCGATGTATCGGTTAAAATACCTTGCATACGATTATTCAGTTTTGATCTGAACTTGTTTTGTCCCCAATCCAACACTTGTCCGCCGTATCTGCTGCCGATATCGCCGAGTTTGTCCGTTGTTTCATCAAACGTCACACTGTCGTATGTCGCCGGATATCCTCTCAATGATTTCATTGTTTTCCCTTTCGTTGTTGTAAAACATCATTTGCCGTATGCGGCGCGGTTTTGTTGTACATATCCTGCAAATACTGCGCATAACGGGCTCTGAGTTCCAATACACTGTGGTATGCATCATCAAAATATTGCGCCTTGCTATATAACCGGTTATATCTTTTATCCGCCATCAACGGCCGCAATACTCCCTGATTATCAAGCACATCTCGGGCAATATTGTCTCCTTGCGAAAG
>CAMVHF010000134.1 GCA_947167235.1 uncultured Alphaproteobacteria bacterium | reverse complement strand
TCAGTGCCGATGTGACCTATACCTACAAGGCCTTGGATTTGTACCTGCGCGGCAGTCAGTACTTTGAAAAAGACAGCGTTGCCGTTATCAACGCCGGTATTAAATACAACTTCTAACATGGAATGAAAAAAATATTGACACTTTGCGGAAATATGATTATATCTAGTTTTCGTAAGTTGCCCTGGTGGCGGAATTGGTAGACGCGCATGCTTCAGGTGCATGTTGCCCCCGGCAGTGGAAGTTCGAGTCTTCTTCAGGGCACCAATAAAAATCTCCCTCTTGCAGGGAGTTTTTTTGTATTGATACGGGTTTATAATGGAAAAACAGAATTTAACGAAAAAGTTGTTAGATTGGTACGCTCTTAACGGGCGAGATTTGCCGTGGCGTTTTAAAGGCGGGGCGCATCCGGATCCGTATGTGATATTTATTTCAGAAATTATGTTGCAACAAACGACGGTTAAAACCGTGATCCCGTATTTTGAGCGTTTTATGCAACGATTTCCCGATGTTTATGCTTTAGCATCGGCAAGCGAAGACGAAGTTTATCAATATTGGCAGGGATTAGGCTATTATTCACGGGCGCGCTCGTTGTTGAAATCGGCACAGACGGTGGTTCGGCAATACGGAGGTGTTTTTCCGCAATCAGAAAAAGAGGTGGCAGAACTTAAAGGTTTCGGACCTTATACGATTGCCAGTTTTTTAGCGTTGGCTTATAATCAACCGACAACGGTTGTTGACGGCAATGTTATGCGGATTATGTGTCGGCTGTATCATCTGAAAGAGCCTTTAGATACAATTCGGGAAATCGTAAAACAAAAAGCAGTTGAATTGACCTCAAAACAGCATCCGGCCGATTATGCTTCGGCGATTATGGATTTGGGGGCAACGGTTTGTACGCCAAAAAATCCTCAATGTTTATTGTGTCCGTGGCAAAAGGCATGTTTGTCGGCAGGGCAACCGGATGTCGAGCAAATTCCGTGTCGTAAAAAAATCGATAAAAAAGAAATTTGCAGTTATGCTTATGTTATTTTTAACAGATACGGCGATGTTTTTATTCGTAAACGAACCGAAAAAGGTTTGTTGTCAGGATTATATGAGTTTCCGTGGAGTGAAGATGTTTTGTTTGCAAATGCGGTGAATACGGGGCAAACCGTGACGCATATATTTACACATATCAAGTTGACATTAAAGATTTATACAATACAGTGCGATGAGGTGCAAGGAGAGGGGTGTTTTGTCGCGGTTTCGGATTTAAAGAAATATGCCTTTTCAACATTGATGAAAAAAGTTTGGCAAAAAATTAATCCCGTTTCTTAAAAAACGGGATTAATTTTTTGTTCTGTGAAAGGTGCTAGAGTGTGACGTTATCATCGTCGCAATGATCTAACTTCCAGTTACTTGCATTCTCAACATAGCGGCGGGCCTTAGCAAGATCCAGATGCTCGTTGTCGTCCTCGAGCTTGCCCTGAGCATCGATATAGATGCCGGTTGTTGTCGGAGACTGACACCAGAGGTTTTGCAGTGTGCTCAGCACAAAGGTAACGTTATCAGGCGAGATGCCGCCGGCGTAGCCTTGTACGATGTCACAGAAAACCGGAGCTTGACGCTGCTTTGGAACAATACCTTTGCCGAACGAGCCGTCATACAGGCAGTCAAAGATCAGACCGTCGCGATAGAGTTGCTTGATCAAATCAGCGTTGCTCTCGTTGTATGACAGAATGGCCGTACGCCCCTTAAAACTGCGAATGAGTTCGGAAAGCTTTTGTTTATCCGGCTTGGTTGCCTCGCGTCCGATCTTGAAGTTGAACTGAATGCGCTTAAAGAAGAAATCGCCGTTGATGTCACGATAGGCCAGTAAATCAGCCAGTTCGGGAACGACGATGCCTTGAGATAGCGCTTCAACCCATTTGAGATTGACGTGAAGTGCGGCATTGATCAGTAATCCGGAGCTGTTGACGTAATCAACAAGATTCTTGATCCACGCAAAACGCGGCGAGCCGTAGGCACATTTTTCATCAGATACCTGTACGCCGATTTCCGCAAGCGGATAGTCATCGAGTAATTCAACCAACTTTGGAATGTCTGTGTGCTCATTGGCACCGGAAACGGTAACAAACTGTAAATTCATAATTGTTTTTTTAATTAATTGGTAAATAAATTATAAGAAATATTGCGGATAAGGTATAAAAAAACGCTATAAGAGTCAAGATGAAAAGTGTGACGGATATGTCAAAGCACCACGCAACAAAAAAAGGTCGCTAATAAGCGACCTTTCTTCTGTTGGCGGGAGCGACGAGACTCTTCTTGCGCTTTAAGAAGCGCTTCGGACACTCGGTTGCGATTTGTTCGCTTTACGGCGCTTGCGCTTGTTTGCTCACAAGCAACCTTCGTCCGTCGTTGAAAAACTGTCCGCCGGACAATTTTTCTGCCTCCGGCTCGCGACATACGGTCGCTCGTTCGGTCATCGTCAACCCCTTAGCAACAAAAAAAGGCCGCTTAAAAGCGACCTTTCTTGTGTTGGCGGCAGTTAATAGTCATGTTGCGAAACGAATGTTATTCAGATATAATGGAAATTGGAGAATTTCGCAAGTATTTTCCGGAGGTTAATAAAATATTTTTACGTGCAGCATAAAAACATTTTGGTGTTTTTTATTTTTTGTGCTAATATCCATTTCATAAAATTAAACAAAGGATAATAAACCCATAAAACCCAAATACAGTGGGTAGTTCCTAAGCCCACAGTTATCGTAAATCCACTCATCGTAATACCTGATGATTTATTGATAACCTTAATATATCAAAATTCAGATAAATAATAATGACGCGTTAAAAATAATGATGGCACGAAAATAAGCAATGGCTATTTGAGTGAAATCATTAGCCAACTTTTTGCTCGGAATTACGGCGAGAATTGGTTATATCACAGGATTTTTACAACAAATCTGGAAACAGATTTGAATGATAATATTATAAATAGAGAATAAAAAAATGATAATTACATCTCACAAACCCAAAACCGCAAAATATCTAAATTATTTAAGAACCAGAGCCAATCTTTCGCGACAAGAACTTATCAAACAGGATTCATTTGACTATATTTCTAAATATTT
>CAMVHF010000133.1 GCA_947167235.1 uncultured Alphaproteobacteria bacterium | reverse complement strand
GTTTTTGCCGAAAACGGTTGATGTGCCGTTTACCGACGATAAGCAATTTCGGTTAAGAGATTCGGTTAAATTTGCCGCTTTCGTTGATCACGGCGGCATTTTCCCGCATGAAGGCAAATCGGATAAGATTAACTACCTTTTAAGTGACGGTGTCGGTTTGCGTATGGCTTTCAGTAAATATCTGTCCGCCAGATTTTATGTCGGTTTCCCTTTGAGGAACAAAGGCACTTATCATGAAGACAGTACAAATTTCCACTTTGATTTAATTGCCGCACCGTTCTGAGAAGATAAAATTTAATACAACATATAAAAAAGGAATGTAATATGAGTAATGATAAAATAGCGGTTGTTGACGTTCAAGCAGTTGTCGAAAACTCTGCTCAGGTCAAAGCCCTAAAAGAAGAACAATTAACCAAAACCAAAGATTTGGATGCTTGGCTCAAAAATGCTCAGGCCGAAGTTAAAGCCGAAGCAGATAAAGCCAAACAAGAAGCTTTATTGCAAAAATATAATGCCGAGTTTGCACAAAAAAGAGCCGAATTGGCCCAACAATATCAGGAAAAATTAAAGGTTATCAGCGAGAGTATTTCGCAAACTGTTGGCGAGTATGCTCAAAACAGCGCTTATTCTTTGGTTTTATCTAAGCACATTACCCTGTTCGGCGGTATCGATATTACAGAAGAAATCGCCAAAATCGTCAAATAATGACGGTTTGAATTTCCATAATCAAAAACGCAACAAGACTTACCGTGTTGTTGCGTTTTTTTATAAATATCAGGATGTGTCGTAAGTCAGTTTTTCATGTGTTTTCTGGCTAAAAACAACCCGACTTCAAATAAGCCGTAAGTCGGAATTGTCATCATCAACTGACTTATAACATCCGGCGGTGTCAGCAGTCCGGATAAAATCAAAATACCTACAACCACATAAGCACGTTTGGATGTCATTGTTTCATACGCCACAATATCGGCACAAATCAACGCATAACATACCAACGGAAATTGAAACATAATACCGAATATAACCGAAAGCCATAAAGCCATCGATACAATATTACCGATACCGAACACGGCTTGAATATGATCGCTTGCAAAACTCAAGCCGAAACGCATAATCCACGGCAATATAACAAACAGGCAAAACAGCACACCTGCTATAAACAGACAGCTCGAGGATAGAACGATGGATTTTATAAAATGACGCTCATGGTCATACAATGCCGGCAAAATAAAGTTCCAGACCTGTTTGGCAATATACGGGAAGCACACCAAAATATCCAACACCAAGGCCATTTTGATTTGCAGCATAAATACTTCCAGCGGTGCAAAAAAGTTGAGCCGAATATCATTATCCGGCATCATTATTTTGATTAGCGCGTCCATAATATAAGGCGCAACCGCAAACATCGGTAAAATGCCGACTGCCAAGGCCGAAAGGCTCTTAATCAGCACCGAACGCAGTGCCTCGATATGCTCGACTAATGTTTCTTCTTTTTCAGCAGCCATTATTTTTCAGTTTTCTTTTTTACCGTTGTTTTCTTTTTGGCAGTAGTTTTCTTTGATGCAGTGACCTTCTTTTGGACTGCCGTTTTTTTAGCGGTGCTTTTCTTTTTAGCAGAAGTCTTTGCCGCTGTTTTGGCTTTTTTATTTTCTTTTGCCATTTTTTCGGCTTCGGCTCTCAACTCACCAACCTCTTTTTCTACGGCTTCTCTGGCCTTTTTATATTCGGCCTGAGCTTTACCTAATCCGCGTGCCAATTCCGGTATTTTTTTACCGCCGAATAACACGATAACAACAATTAAAATTAAAACTATTTCGGTTATACCTAATGACATATTTTTCTCCTTAATGTAATTCAACTTGTTTTGCAATCGGTTCAACAGCAATTGCCTTGACCGGACACACGCTTGCGCATTTGCCGCAACCGATACACTTATCAAATTGTATAATCGGGTATTCGCCCTGCTCTTTGATAATAATTTGTTTCGGACATTCCATAGCGCATAAACCGCACTGAATACAGATATCTTCGTTGATAACAACCGCTGCGATTTTGGTATTTTGTTTTTCGGCAAGAGTTAAGCGCTTAATGGCACCGCTCGGACAAACACTCGAGCACTTATGGCAGTTAAATTTACAAAACTTATCGCCGTATTCCAAATGTACAAACGGTATATCGGATGTCGCCGGCTTAATAATTTTCATCGGACAATTTTTAACACACAGATTACAGTTTAAGCAACTGTTGGCAAAATCTTCCGCATTATCGGCACCGGCCGGCAGAATAACTTTTTTGACTTTAGAAGCCACCGCTTTGGTCAGTTCGATACCGCCTTTAAACGCTGCCCCGAATGTAGCCAACACCAATCCGCTGACAATAAATTGCCGGCGTTTGGCATTAAATGCAACTTCTTTTGTCTTCGGCAGACCGTAATATAAAGAATTATTTTGACAATGTGCTAAACACTTAAAGCATTTGATACATGTTTCGTTATTAACCGTATGATTTTCAAAGTTAATTGAACCGCACGGACACGAACGTGCGCATAAACCGCACTTTGTGCATTTCTCATCATCAATGCGTATTTTCAGCCATGAAAAGCGCGAAATCAGCCCTAATATTGCGCCGACCGGACATATATTCGTACAGAAAAAGCGCTTCTTAAAAAAGACCAAAACCGTTAAAGCGGCAATAAATCCCAAGCCGAACCAAGCACCGCTTAATGCGTTTCCGGCAACCGAATATGGATCAATCATTCTTAACAACACTACCGTACCACCGAACAGCGTACCGAACACAAGAGCCATCAGAAAATAAGCTGCCGCATAGTGTTTCTGCGGTTTGATTTTGCGCTTTTTGTAAAACGGCTTAAATAAAATCGTCAACAATTCCTGATATAATCCGAGCGGGCATAAAGTCGAGCAATACACGCGCCCGAAAATTAAGGTTAAAACCAGTACAACAATAAGTAATATCATGCCTGTTCCCAGACCGGAAATCAACCCGCTTTGTAATGCCGCCGTCAATTGCGGATCAAAAATCCTGACCGGATAAATATGCGCAAAATATGCCAACCCGCACAGGATGAACACCGTCACGGCAATTAATAGTCTTCCGTATATCAG
>CAMVHF010000132.1 GCA_947167235.1 uncultured Alphaproteobacteria bacterium | reverse complement strand
TCCTCTCGCCAATGCGTCTGATTTTCCGATTGATAATACTTGATAATTTGCATTTTGCCTCATACTTCATAGTTGCGATATTTGCAAACTATAAACCTTTAAATATAACTTGCCAAGTACATAGTTCATAGTTTTGAAATTTTAAAACTATGAAGTTATAGGATATAAAGAATATCCGGCGACCGAACTTAAAAAATATAAATATTCGGGAATTTTTCTTGACTTTTCGGGAATTATTCGGTAATATTTCGGTAAAGATTATAGCAAAGGATATTAAAATGCCGAATATGACAGATATTACAATTACGCCGGATATGCTACGCAAAATAGCAGAAATCGACGCTTTTAACGGGGCGTTTAACAGCGGCGGTATAAAGATTAAGCCTGATAAATTAAAAGCCATGAAACGCATTGCTACGATTGAATCAATCGGCTCTTCTAATCGTATTGAGGGAAATAAGCTAAACGATACAGAGGTTGGAGAAGTCTTTAACCGTATCAGCAAAAAATCTTTTCAAACGCGCGATGAGCAAGAAGTCGCCGGCTATGCCGATTTGCTTTCAACGATTTTTGAGAATTATAAAGAAATCAATCTGTCCGAGAATTATATTCGGCAGTTGCATAAAATCTTGCTTTCGTATTCAGACAAAGACGAGCGCCATCGCGGCGAATATAAAAAAGATTCAAATCGCGTGGCAGCCTTTGATGCTGACGGCAATGAAATCGGTACAATTTTTGAAACGGCAACGCCTTTTGATACGCCGCGCTTAATGCAAGAATTGGTAGACTGGACGAACATTAATTTTAAGGACGGCTATTTTCACCCGATTATTACAATCGGCGTGTTTGTCGTGCATTTTTTATCAATACACCCTTTTACAGACGGCAACGGCAGGCTTTCGCGTGCTTTAACGACAATGCTTATGCTACAAAACGGCTATAATTATATGCCTTACGCTTCAATGGAATCTATCATTGAAGCAAGCAAAGACGCATATTACAGAGCTTTACGCGGCACCCAAAAGACGATATGGACCGATAAGGTTAATTATGAGCCGTGGCTGACGTTCTTTATTACCTCGCTTGCCAAGCAAAAGCGCCATTTAGAAGATAAAATTGCTTTAGCTTTGAAGTCGGACACAACGAGAATAAGCAAAGCCGAGCAAGCCGTTTTAGACCTTTTTGAAGATAAAACAAATTGGTCTGTTTCAGAAATGGCAGAGGCTTTAAGCAAAAACAGCGAGACCGTCAAAAAGACCGTGCAAAATCTCGTCAAGAAAGACCTGCTCGAGAAACAAGGCTCGACCAAAGGCACATATTATATTTTGAAGAGGTAAAATGCGCCAGCACGTTATTGCATTGGTTGATTGTGACTGCTTTTTCGTTTCTTGCGAACGGAAGGATAACCCTGATTTGCAAGGAAAGCCGGTGTGCGTTATGACTGGTGCGAGCAGTAAGGGCATCATCGTATCGCGCTCGAAAGAGGCGAAAGCGCTGGGCATTAAGATGGGCCAGCCGTATTTTCAGGTTAAGCCGAACTTTCCGACTGCGATTTGTATTCCGGCGCGTCACCACCGCTATACCGAGATTTCTAAAGAAGTGATGGACACTATTCGCACCTTTAGTCCGGATGTTGAAGTAACATCGGTCGACGAGGCGTTTATCGATTTGACCAGCCTCAACAAGGTCTATCAGTGCACTTATACCGACATCATCAAAAATATCCGCCAGACCGTGTGGGATAAGGTCGGGATTCCGGTATCTATCGGTTTGGGAACTTCCAAAACGCTGGCAAAGCTTGCTTCCGACAAGGCCAAGAGCAACAACGGGATATTTGTGATTCCGCCGGATAAAATCTTGGATATTGTCGGCGAAATGCCGATTGAGGACGTGAGCGGTATCGGGCGCAAAAACAGCGAGCACATGAAATTCAGCGGCATTTTTACGATTAAGGACTTTGTGGCAAAAGAGAACGGTTGGATTAGGAAAGCCTTTGGAATCAACGGGTTGAACCTCAAAAGTGAGCTGACCGGAATTGCCACATCTTTGGTTAACAACGAGCCCACCGCTCCGCAGAGCATACAGGTTACCCGCAGTTTTGAGGACTTTACGCAGAGTTTGGAATATTTGGAACACGCGCTTAACGGCCACGTTCACGAAGCATGTCAGAAGTTGCGGCGGTGGAACGGCTTTTGCCAAGGGGTGGAAGTTATGCTCCGCACAAAGGATTTCAAATATCTCGCCATTGAGGCAAAATTTCCCAATCCGACCAACGGCGACCAAGAAGTGCGCATGACCGCCATAAACCTCTTAAAACAACTCTACCGCCCGAATTTAATTTATCGCTCAACCGGCGTAACGCTCAAAAATCTGACCTACGGCGAAGTGCAACAATCGCTGTTTGAGGAGGTAAAACCCCACGACGACAAACTCTCACACCTCGTTGACGAACTTGAAGCCAAATTCGGCAAAGGCATCGTCAAGACCGGGGGTAATTACTGAATAAAAGACAATGCTTTCATTCCTAAAATAAGGAATACAGCACCGACAACTACCGAGCCAATCAGATAAAGAAATGCCTCCAAATGGCTATTTTGATTGAATAGCGTGGTAAAATTGAGCAAATATGTGGAAAATGTGGTAAAACCGCCGAGTAAACCGGTCATAATGAATGTTTTGGTAGAAAGTGGCAGATTTGTATATTTTTCAAAATAGGTATAAGCAACGCCGATAAAGAAAGCACCGAGAATATTAACAACAAATGTTCCCCAATGATTTGTAATCAGCTGACAGCACAGCCATCTTAAAACCGAACCAATACCGCCACCGATAAAAACGCTCAACAAGTTTATCATATTAACCTCTCGTTTCATTTATAATCAGGGAATATTTTTTTCGCAACAGATTTTTTATTCTCAACAAACTCATATTCTACGTGATATTGTTTCAAATCCAAGCATTCATTGGGTTGTAACGAAAGGAAATGCAATGAAAACAGTTAAAATTTACATGGTCCGGAAGCCCTCAGATATTGACGAAGTGATGGAATTATGCCGGCGCTATGCTTTGCAGGCCGAAGAAGTGGTGGTAGCGGAAACGGTTGAATTACCGGCCGTTTGGTATGAT
>CAMVHF010000131.1 GCA_947167235.1 uncultured Alphaproteobacteria bacterium | reverse complement strand
ATGTCTAAAATCGGATTAAAAAAGGAATTAACCCCACCCGGAACCAGAAAATTAGATGTATCGTGAAACAAAGCAAACACATTGAAATAATGATAATTCTGGAAATCCCACATATTATCGACTTTTTTATGGCCGGACCAACACATTGTCAGTATCATAATACAGCACATAATAAAAGGTTGTCCGGTCAAAATGCGGAGTTTGGTTTTGAGATAATGTAGAATCTTCATGTTTATTCCATTATGAATGTTGTAAATACCAATTAAGCGAATCAATAATGGCTGCAGCAGCGAATTCATCATTCAAACGGTGATTGCTTTCTTTTAACAGCTTCAAAATCACGGTTTCGGATGTAATTTTTTTTACAACCTCAACGGCATACCAATACGGAATAGAAGCATCTTTAATGCCGTGAATCCAATGAACGGGGCAGGTGATGTTAATGGAATCGCTTTGCGCCACCAGATTTTTGCTGCCACCGTCAATCAATTTGAGCGTATAGAAATAGCCAAAGTCGGCGTTGTCAAAAGCGGTCTGACCGGTTTCATCCAGCTCTTTGTTTTGCTCGGGTGACAAATAATCACGCAAATAATGCGTAAAGTCCGGCGCGGCCGCCAGCCCGATAAAACCGATGATGCGTTCCGGTCGGTCAAGGGCGGCCATCATACTGAGCCAACCGCCGAGCGACGATCCGACAACCAAAATCGGGCCTTGAATGACCGAATCGATGATCTCTAAAATTTGCTTGCGCCACTCTTCAGGACTGCATTGAGGGTAATTGGCCTTATCCGAGCCGTGTCCGGCCAGCTCATAACGATAAAAATCGATGTTATTGTCGACGCACCACTGTTTGACGTTTTCCGGCTTGCTGCCCCACGGATCCGAACATAATCCATGCGTGTAAAGTACCGTGAACTTTGGGGCTTTTTTATGCTTAATATATTCGTATTGCGTGGTAAAGCCTATTTTATAAGTATGTGTCAACATCATTAATCTCCTTGTTTTTAATCAGTATAAGCAAAAATTTGCGTAAATAAAGCTTTTTTGTTGCAATTTAGACAAATAAGTTTTATAATATCCGTAATTTGAATAAGTATTATGTTTTAAGGTATTGTGGGTGATTTATGACATCTCTTTCCGTTCAACCGTTTTGTTGGATTTAACATAATGCATATTCTCAAACTTCGAAGTTAAACCAAAAAAACGATAGAACTATGAAAGAGTTACTGAAATCAAAGAGAGAGAGTTTGAAGCTGGCTTTAATCGGAACTATGGGATCAGTTTCTTTTTTCCTTTTAGGGTTGAGCGAGACAGAGACATTCCTGATGGCAATAATGGCACTGTGCTTCGGCGTATTGTGCAATTTCTCTTTCTACAAGGGAAGATTGGATCTGCGCCGTTGGTCACTTTTGCCTCTTAGCTTGGGAGTAATCATCGCAATCACTTGTGGGTTGTGGGCTACGATTATTTTCTTGCTTATGGCTATCACCACAGTATTCGCGATTTCAGCGAAACAGTTGGATGCGGAGTGTACTTACTGATACTCTCTTACAAAGTACAAGCGTCGTTTCTCCTTAATGAGGACAAACGGCGCTTTGCTTTTGTATAGATGATAAGTATTTTCTATTTATTTTAAATTTAAATAATAATTTTATTATTTTTAAACTTGACATTCATTATTTTCTGCGATAAAGTTTATTCTGAAATGGAGCGGTATTCATTTGCACAGAGTTATATTTTAAACCATATTAAGGTGAAAGGAGGCAAAAAAATCAGTATTCATTTTATAAGAATTTTAATATTCAAGAAAGGGTTAAGCTTATGAATAAATCAAAATTAACAGGAGAAAAAAATGGATGTATGGAAAAAATATAAATCGCCGCTGGGGTATGAAACAAATAACGGTGGAATAGACAGCTATGGCGTTGATCATAGAGGTTTCAGTGTGCGAGACGAGGTAGAGTATCAAACGGCACGAAACAATCGTGAGAATCAAATTATAGATTACTATAACAATCAAGGTATAACCGAAAATTACCCGCAGTATACGACAAACTTTTGGGGCAGTCCTGACAATAACTACGGTTTCGGCAGTTCGAATATTACGGATGCCATCAGCGCCCATCCGGCAATGAATACAACACCCTTACCATTGCAACCGGTACAGACTTCAATGTCGCGAGCACAATCGACTTCATCTTGGAGTGACGGGTACGACAGAGGTATTAATGATTACCAACAAGCTCAAATGCGCGGAAGTTTTATGTCCGGCGTTAATAGCGGTTATGGGGGTTACACCGAAAATAACGGCATTACCGGTGTAAATGGTTCAAGTTCTGAGAGCAGCTCGAGCCTTGGGACAAATTCTGTCTTTGGCACAACATCTGGATTGCAAACGCAAATACCGACACCATGGAGTACTTCGGCGGCACCGAGGTACACAACCTCAACGCCGTGGAATAATCAATCAGAACAGGTTACTCCGGTACCTTGGCGGGATAATTATTTAACCGAAGCACAACGTATACAGGCACTAAAGAATGGGCAACAATTAAATTTATATATGCAAGATAGTCAAAATGCTAACTATGAATGGCCGTGGTATACTATGAATTGGTTAGGAAAATATTATGTAGATAAGCATAATAATGATATTGAAAAATATGCTATGCAAAATAATATAGATCCGGATTTGGTGCGTGCGGTTATGTATAACGAAGGTGCCACAGGACATAAAGGTGTTTTCAATTATCTAGGAGACTTAATTGGGGCATCAGGGAGTCAAATGCCGATGAATATTCAAGGTCAAACTTGGGGCGATTTTAACGGAAAACATTATGATTCCTATATACCTCAGCAGAACATTGAATTAGGGACAAAAGTTTTGAAACAAATGCAAAATTCTTTGAATAACCCGACACCAGATAGAATTGGAACACTATGGAACGAAACTGGAGCAAATAACATCAATGATGTCGGTGCAAGGGTAAAAACTGCATACGAAACAAAGCCTTGGTTAGGAGAAAAGCAATGGGAACAAAAACTGTTGGAGTTCTTTTTCGGAAACAAGAAAAAATAATTCGGTATAGTTTAACCGTAATATGGTTTGCGTATATAACGTGGGCCGATGATAAAAATAATGAGAAAGTAAAAAATAGAGACATAAAATTAATTA
>CAMVHF010000130.1 GCA_947167235.1 uncultured Alphaproteobacteria bacterium | reverse complement strand
ATCCGAATGTGGCTATTTTTGAAGTCGCACCGGTATTTACCGGTCGTAACCCGAATGAACAACATACAGATGCCGGTGGTGTTCGTGCCGGTTTAACCGCTAAAAAAGATTGGACGGGCAGTGCCAGAGAATATGATATCTTTGATGCCAAAGCCGATGCTTTAGCCGCTATTGCTGCCGCCAAAGGACCTTTTGAAAATCCGCAGATTACCACCGATGCCCCGTCTTATTATCATCCGGGACGCTCGGGAACGATCCGCTTGGGCAAAAATGTATTGGCATACTTTGGTGAAATTCACCCGAGTATTCTGAAAAAACTCGACATCAAAACCCGTGTTGTGGCATTTGAAGTTAATTTAGGTAATATTCCTTTACCGCGTAAATCTGCCGGTAAAGCACGCAAAAAACTCGAACTTTCACAATTCCAAGCGGTTGATAAAGATTTGGCTTTTGTGGTTGATAAAAACGTTTCTGCTGCCGCGATTTTGGCTGCGGCCAAAAATGCCGATCGCAATCTGATTACCGATGTTCGCATCTTTGATGTGTATGAAGGTCCGAATTTACCGGAAGGTAAGAAATCAATTGCCATCAGTCTGACGTTCCAACCGACCGAGCAGACCTTTACCGATAAAGATATCGAAAATCTGATGAATAAAGTTATTGTCGAAGTCGGCAAAAAGACCGGCGGCGAATTAAGATAGGAGAACAAATATGGCTATGAGAACAACGCGTAAGCAAAACTATCCGGAGTGGTACCAAAATGTGGTATCCGAAGCCGATATGGCCGAGAATTCCGTTTCTCCGGGCTGTATGGTTATGAAGGCTTGGGGATATGGTTTGTGGGAACGTATTCAACGCGTATTAGATGAAAAAATCAAAGAAACCGGACACGAAAACTATTATTTTCCGATGTTTATTCCGCTTTCTTTCTTCCAAAAAGAAGCCGACCACGTTGAAGGTTTTGCCAAAGAAATGGCTGTTGTGACCCATTCGCGTTTGGTTAACGAAGACGGCAAATTAAAACCGGCTTCCCCTTTGGAAGAGCCGTTGATTGTTCGCCCGACCAGTGAAACAATTATTGCCGATTCATTTGCCAGATGGGTAAAATCGTATCGTGATTTGCCGATTTTATTAAATCAATGGGCTAATGTTGTTCGTTGGGAAATGCGTCCGCGTCTGTTTTTGCGTACGCGTGAATTTTTGTGGCAGGAAGGTCATACGGTGCATGCTACATTTGATGAAGCGGAAAACGAAACGGTTAAAATGCTCGAAGTTTATCGCGACTTCGCCGAAAATGCTTTAGCTATGCCGGTATTGACCGGTCGTAAACCGGAACACGAGAAATTCCCGGGTGCGGTTGATACCTATTGTATTGAAGCGATGATGCAGGACGGTAAAGCTCTGCAAGCCGGTACATCTCATTTCTTGGGACAGAACTTTGCCAAGTCAGCCAACATTAAGTTTGTCAGTCAGAATAACGAGCAAGAGTATGCCTATACAACATCTTGGGGTGTTTCCACTCGTTTGATCGGCGGTGCCATAATGTGCCATGCCGATGATGACGGAATGGTTGTACCACCGCATGTTGCACCGTATCAAATCGTGTTTGTACCGGTTATCAAAAAAGCCGACGATACACCGCGCATTATGGAATATATCGAAAGCATTAAAGCTCAGCTCAAAGACAAAACCGCTTTCGGCGAAAAGCTCCGCGTTAAAATCGACAACCGTGATAAACCGAGCGTCGATAAAGTATGGGAATGGATCAGAAAAGGTGCGCCGATGGTTTGCGAAATCGGTGCCCGCGATATCGAAAATAACGGCTTGATGGTTAAGGAACGTATTTTTATCGGTAAACCTGAAGGCAAGAAGATTATGAAGGTGGAAGAGTTTGTTGCTTCTGCCGGCGAGCGTTTGGAAACCTTGCAAAAAATGATGTTTGAAGTTGCCGCTAAACGTTTGCACGATAATATCCGTACCGATATTACCACACCGGAAGCTTTTGCCGCTTATTTTGCCAACTCAAACGAGTGGATAGAAGACGGAAAACAAGGCAAAGTCGCATTCGTTCGCGGTAAGTGGTGCGGCGATCCGGCGTCGGAAGAAATCTTGAAATCGATGAAGATTACCATTCGCTGCATTCCGTTTGACCAAAGCGGTACAACCGGAAAATGTTTATTAACGGGCAAAGATGCCACAATGGACGTTATTTACGCCAGAAGTTATTAATAAACAATTTGAATAAAAAAAAACGAATAACCCTCGGTATTCAAAACCGAGGGTTATTCGTTTGATTAATGCTTAAAACAGGAAGGTACACGTCTGCCGCACTGCTCGATATTACGGATAATATCCTGTAAGCCGTTAACGGCAATATTGGTATTTTCTTTGTTTTTAAACAACTGGTAATTTTTGCGTACCTGTTCTGATGTTATGTTCGGCATAACCACATTGGCACCGGCAGCCAGACCGCGCTTTTGTCCGTCGGGAGCCAGAGCTTCCAGAGCGGTTGTTGTCACGATATCGGCTTTAGGATTAAGAAGACGGCTCAATGCCATACACTTCAAAACCAAATTGATATCGCCGTTGGGTTCACCGCGCAGGGGTGTTTCCGGATGCGACATCAGCGGCCCGATACCGATAAAATCAGCATTCACGCGCTGGAAATACAGCAAGTCATCAGCTATCGATTCCAAGCTCTGACCGCGCAGTCCGATGATGTTACCGGTTGCCGTGTAGTATCCGAGCGCTGACAGCAGATGTACGGTGTTGTTACGCAACATCCAATTTTGTTTCGGGTGCAAATCGGCATAGAGTTGCTGATCGGTTGTTTCGATTTTAAGCAAATAACCATCAACCCCGCAACGCCGAAAATCGACCAGATCGCGCGCATCAAGTTCACCGCAACTTAAGATCAATTTCATATCCATCGCCTTAATCGCCCGAATTATCCGTATAAAATCATTATACGAATAAGCCGAACTTTCTCCCGATTGCAAGGCTATCGCCGAAAATCCCATGGCTTTGGCGGCTTGTGCATGTCGATAAATCTCATCAAATGTCAGGTGATAGCGTGTCAGCTTTTGATTGGCGGCCCGAAGCCCGCAATAAAAGCACGAGTTTCTACACACATTTGAGAACTCTACAAGTGCAATCAATTTCACCAAATCACCGATGTACTTGCGACGCACACAATCAGCGGCAGCAAAAAG
>CAMVHF010000129.1 GCA_947167235.1 uncultured Alphaproteobacteria bacterium | reverse complement strand
CACCGCTATAAGCTTTACTGAACCCCGCGTCTAACGCGGGGTTTTCCTTATACAATAAAAAAAGACTGTCCGTAAGGGCGGTCTTTTTTATTTGTGCGAACCGATTAAGATTTCCGGCACCGCTTTAAGATAAAATGCATCTTTCTTCAAAATTAAATCCGCGTAAAAGTTCATCCGTCAGCATCGGACGTTTACCCTGACGTTGAATTTCGGTCACTTTTAAGGCCCCATCGGTGCAAGCAATAATCAATTCATCATGTCCCGCTATAATTTCGCCGGCAATTCCCGACTGTGTTGATTTTTCAGCTTTCATAATCTTAAACCGTTCGCCTTTATAGTCAAAGTACATGGCCGGATACGGACTGAAAGCACGGATTTTGTTATACAATGTATCTAAAGACATCGTAAAATCAATTTTACATTCAGCCTTATCGATTTTTTGAGCATAGCAAGCCCCCTCTTCGCTTTGCGGCTGCGGCTTATATTTTGTAATATCAGCCAACACTTCGGAAATCAAATCGGCACCCAACTCGGACATTTTGTCGTGCAATTCACCGCCGGTCATGGCATCGGTAATATCAATATAGCCTTTAAGAAGCATATCACCGGTATCCAAACCTTCGGCCACTTGCATAATCGTTACCCCGCCTTCTCTATCGCCGGCTTCGATACAACGCTGTATCGGGGCTGCACCGCGCCAACGCGGCAATAATGAAGCATGAATATTTAAGCATCCGAACGGATAAGCCTCCAAAACCGGCAAAGGCAAAATCAGACCATACGCCGCAACAACGGCAACGTCGGCTTTTAAATCGGCAAATTTTTGCTGTTCTTCGACCGAGCGCAAACTTTTCGGCGTCCGAACTTCTATACCATATTCCTCGGCAACCAAATGGATAGGCGTTTTACTCAACTTATTACCGCGGCCGGCAACTTTCGGCTCACGGGTATAAACGCATACGACCTGATGTTCGGCTATTAAACGACGGAGCGCCGGAACTGAAAAGTCCGGCGTTCCCATAAAAACGATTCTCATTCTTCGTTCAACCCTGCTCGATGTTGATTAACTTCGATTTTATAATTGCGGGCAAAGTCATGCAACAATGCCGCCGACATTTCACGGGTATTCTCCGAATATAATGCCTGCATTATGGCTTTTTTATCACCGTCGGATAATGACTTCGAATCATCAAAGATATCCGTTGTTACCGCGATAATATAGTCATCATCCGATTTAATTGTCTGCGGTTCATCTTTGACGGCCGTAAATAATGTACGCATATCATCAGAAGTTAAATAATCGATTTTTTCATCACGGGTAACCGGCATCGTGCTCTTAACTGCCAATTTATAGCGATGAGCAACGGTTGTTAAATCATCACCTGCTTCCATATCATGTTGAATATTGTCCACCAATTCCTGAACAATGGAGGCACGTTCGTTTTCCATCCAAAATTCATGTAATTTCGGTTCAGCCTCATCACGCGGAAGTTCATGACTTTCAACAACACCTGTTACCTGAACGACAGCAATACCGTCGTCAGTTTCAACGGCTTGTCCGATTTCGCCTTCATTATAAGAAAATGCCGTATCGACAACATCTTTATTTTTGAGCGTGTCTTTCAAAACATCATCGGCTTTTTCATAAGTACCGTCTTCTGCCAGACCTTTGACATCATACAAAGATACACCGTAAGATTCGGCAATAGCGGCCAATTCCGTACCGGCACCGATTTTGTCCTCGATTTCGGATACGACATCATAGCTGTTATCATAAGCCTTGTCTTGTCTGATTTCATCAATAATTTTGGCATCGGCTTCCGCTTTAGGCATTTTGGTAGCAGCTTTAGCTTCGGTAGCTTTCAAAATCTGCCAGCTGTCAGCCACTTTTTTAACATCGGAAACTTTATTAAGCGGCAAATCAAAAATAATTTCAGCCAACTCATCCGAAACATCATCCTTGCTGACGAATCCTAAATCGGTATCAGCTTCGGACTGCCCGTTTTCGGTTGCCGTAACCATAAAATCGGCACCTTCTTGTAATTTAGCGTAAGCAGCCGCGGCTTTTTCTTCGTTTTCAAAAACCATTTGTAAAACATGACGTTGAGCCGGCTGTTCAAATTCCTCAATATGCTCTTTATAATAAGCGGCAATTTCTTCCGGCGTTACTTCAATTTTTTTAGCTAAATCATCCTGAGCCAAGAACAGAACCGTTAAATCACGTTTTTCCGGAACCATTAATTCTTCTTTCATATCATCATAATACTGATCAAGCTCATCTTTGCTCGGGCTGCGCGTAATTTTGACAGCTTTATTTTCGATTTTAATATATTTAAATGTACGGCGTTGTCCGATAACTTTAGCCATCATTTGCTGAGCAACTTCCGGAACATTGGCATAAGAAACCTGAGAATCGAGCAAAATATTGCGAGCCAGATTGCGTTTTAAGGTTTGGATATATTCTTTTTCTTCAATTCCGCTCTGACGTAAATACCAATTAAACTGTTCACGACTGAACTGACCGTTGTTTGAAAACTGCGGCGTAACCAAAATGATTTCACGAATTAAACTTGCCGGAAAATCGATATTATATTTTTTCATCGTATTATCCAAAATCATATCATCCACTTTGGATTTCAGCAGTGCATCGGTAATTTGTGCTTTTTGATCGGCATGTTCTTCAAAATCAATACCGCTCATATTTTTGAATTCAAGTAATTTTCTTTGTAAAAAATAGCTGAACTCACTTTGCGACATTTCCAAATCATCAACTTTTATAACTGTTTTATTGCTGTTGGCCGAGTTGATATAGCCGGATACACCAAACAACGACATAAAGCTTAAAGCCGTTACGGTTAAGATAATTTTCGTAAACACACTGTTATGCAATTTTGCAAATTTATTAATCATTTTTGTTTCCTATTTTTAAAGTTATTTTTGGGCTATTATAGAAATTTATATAATTAATGCAATTCCTAAATTAAATTATGCAACGCAATAAAATAGTGGCTAAAGTATTTTTTTTGTAGAAAGTTATTTTTTAGTATGTTACAAGTATGCAGTTTTAGTTTTTTTAAGAGGTTTTACAGACATGGCTAGAAAAAAATTGATTGCAGGTAACTGGAAAATGAACTGCTTAACGGAAGAAGGCGTAGCTTTAGCTAAAGCCGTTGCCGCCAAAGTTAAAGAAAATAAGTTTAATTGCGACTTTTTAATTTGTCCGC
>CAMVHF010000128.1 GCA_947167235.1 uncultured Alphaproteobacteria bacterium | reverse complement strand
ATCCGACTTTGTAGAGGTAAAATATCCGAGTTCATCCAGAGTATCCCATTGATGACGCATAAAATGGCGAATATTGACATAGTCCTTAAAATCGGCAGCCGAATGGATCAAACCCTCGTTTTGTGCTCTTGTCAGCACCTCAAGACTATCATGCAGATTATATCTTTCGCGGCATATATTCTGAACCTTTTCGGCAAACGAACCCAAAAGTTCCAAAATAATATTCTCGTTTGAAGCAATTCTTTCAGCAGCGTAAACTCTCAACGACAAGCGCATCAATTTATCTTCATTGAGTTCCCGTTCATTTTGACTGAAACTTTCGGCCATATTGACCATTATACCAAGTTCTTCAGCCATCTGGGGTGAATTGATATATTCGTTTATCGGTGTATTTTTAATCTTTTCATCCGTATAACGAACCTTATAACGACCATCTATATAAAATTCGATATCCCCTACGTTACCTTGTTGCGGATACGTCAGCGTATATCGCTCTAATTGTGACGGAAGTGGCATATTGACACGTCTGTTCATATACGGATGTATGGCAAAAACCGGCGGTTTCCAGCTATTTTCTTCAGGTTTGATATGCTGCAGGGTTATATACGCTTTATCGCTATTATCGGCACCGTTATTCTCCAGAAAATCCGCAAACTTCCGCGTTTCGTCAGGTGTCATTTTCTCTATTTCCCATGTCGGGTTTTCGGGATACATATGTTCCAAAACATCATAAGCCAGATATTCCAGAGAGGACTGTTGCAACAGCTGTTCATGCAGTCTGGTAATATACAGATAGTCATCATATATCGCCGTCAGCTCTTTAATTTGCTGCGGTGAAAAAGACGAATATATTTCTTCTGCATTTTCCGCCATACCATTTCCTCATTTCAGATATTTCTTTTACCGCTAAAAGAACTTTTTCGGTTTCAGATTATATATAACAGTTTCTCCTTTTGTTTTTCATCCTTGGTATATTTTTCCTCTTTTAATTGATCAGCCTTATTCTGATTAATAATACTCATTACATCACCGTCATCCGATGTTTTCTTATGATTTCCGATAATGTAATCATCCGGCATATCGATAAGCTTTGCAATATAATCAGATACCGTTAGAGCATTTGATAGAGATGTATCCATACCATTTATCACACCTTCACCGTGATACGAACTTCTGATGCCGGTTTCGGAGGCTAAGGCCAACTCGCCGTCCATACTTGTGGCATAGGCTTCTTTGTTGACCATCAAATTCATACCGTGACGGGTAACATTGACGGCTTCAGTGCGAACGTTGTTGCTCTTATCGACTGTAAGATGCATCTGTTTTTCGGTTAAATACAACTGAACACCGGCATACGGATACGGCGCCAAACTTGTATTATCAATGATAATCTTCTTGCTGGCCGTCGTAATCACACCTTTTGTTGTAACTTCACCCGTAATATTTACATTTTCCGAGGTGGTATCTAACTTTAATACATTTGCCTTCAAATCAGAAATATTAACATCACGGTCAGAATGCAGGACGACTTCATCACCGCTAACCTGTTCAATGTTTGCCGACGCACCGACATAATTCAAATTAACCGCTTTTCCGGCTTTAACATTGACCTGATTATCTTCAGCCAAATCAACATTCAAAGCTTTATTTTCCCCTATGGATTCTCCCGCGATTAAGACCATATTCTTAGCGGCAATGTTCCGATAATTTGCAGGCACTCCGTTGTTTATATTCTTTGCCGATACAATTTTGACATTTTCGGTATAGCCTTCATCGGTTCCTTCGATATGACCAATATTTAAGTCATTTGAAGTATTTACATTAATATCATCAACTAAAGCATTAATATTACCAGCCAAGTTCAGTTCGGCTATATCCGCTTTTTCGGTGGTAATATTCAAATCCCTTCCTATGTCGGCATTGGCAATCGTAATACTGTTCGGTGCTTTAATATCAGCATTGCCGATAACCGTTATTGTACCGATAACGGTTTTACCTGTCGATTGCAGATTGGTATCACCGCCTATAACCGTATCATCAATAAAGATGTCCGAATTATTGTCAGCCGTTACGTTTGTCTGACCGCCAATTGCAGAACCGGTTATTTCGACATTATTGCCTGTAAGCAACAAATTATCTGATTTTATATTTGCTAATTTAACATCGCCGGCACATTCAATCGTGAACGAAGCGTCATGTTCATCATTATTCGCCACAATATCCTTTGCCGAAACATTATGGGCAGCATAAACATACACACTACCTGTTGAAGTTCGTTATATTAAATAAATCTCCGCCGCCTAAGATATACGCCGTATCGGCCGTATAAGATAACCCCTTATCTTCATCTTCTGAGGTTGTTTCGACTATCAGGAATCTGTCCGACGAGCCGATGTTTTTACCCGCAGCCGTCAGTTTGATATCTTCAGCCCTTATGTTTATAACCGCGATATCTTCGGATCGTTCGGAATTATTGGTGATATTGCCATCCGAGGTAATTTCAACATTTCTTAATGAACCTTCACCGTTATTGGTATCAATTCTGTTAATCTTAAATCCGGCCTCCTGATCACTCGTTTCAAGATAAACATCTTTACCACCGCCCGTCAGTGCCGTCACGGCTCTGTTGGCTTTAAGACTGATGGCAGAATTTTGTTCGCCGATATTTTCGGTAGCTTTCAACGTAATATTTTCACCGCTGACAACCGCATCTGCCGAACCGTTCTTAATACCTTTATTGCTTGTTAACGTAACATTTCGGGTTGCCTTAATTTCCCCGATATTCATATTATCATCGGAAACCATTCGGATATTAATATCGTTCAAACCACCAAGCGCTTCGCTTTCATAACCGGCTACGGCATAAACGGTTTTTGCGGAACCGATTGCAATATTTTCGATGTTACCGGCTGCCGAATAAACAGCAATTGCACCTTTTATTGCCGATAAATGATAATTTCTGGTTTCATCACTTATAGCCGATGCGATAATGCCGAATGTTGAATTTAACTCCAAAGTACCTTCATTAGATTGAATTTTATCGATATACATCGTGGCTGCGGAATCAAGATAAATATTACCTTTTGCTTCCACATTAAATATACCGCTGTCGGCAAATTTTATTGCACCGCCTATTTCACCGATAGAACCTTTTAATGCGCTTAATACAATATTCCCGCCTTTGACATGATAATCACTGTACGTTCCGGTATCGAGTGCCGACAAAATA
>CAMVHF010000127.1 GCA_947167235.1 uncultured Alphaproteobacteria bacterium | reverse complement strand
TGGTTTTGATTTTAATTTAAGGAGAGAAAAATGATTACATTCCATGCAGCCCCGAAAGATCCGTTGGATAACGAGGAAATTCGCACTTTTTTTGCCAATATTGATTTGATTTTAGCAAATGCCGATAAAATCTTACAAGACGAAATATACAGCAATATCCGTATTAAGGGCACCGGTATCGACGGTATATATATCGGGCATATCGATTTGTTTTTAGGCGATTTAATTCGCTTATGGCATAATGAAACGTGGCGTAAAGGGCAAAAATATTATTACCATTTGGGCGGCAGTCCGTTAAGCGGTATGAGCTTTTGCACTTACTGGGAAAACGGTAAAATCGGTTGTGATAAAAGCACCCCGTCTTTCGGCACACTTTTGCGTCCGGCCAATATGGTGATCAGAAATCTGCAAGAACAGCCGGATGGTATTCCGATACCGTTTCCGAAGCGCCATGTATCGGAACTGAATATTAATGATCTAATCGCCAAACTTAATCAAGTTCAGCCGATGTAGCAGTGTGGCAAAAAGAACTTGCCGAATGTGAAATATCAAATATAGTAACCGTAGCAAAAGAGGGTATCATGCAAAAAGTTCTTACTATACTCAATAAGCTGGTCGGTTTTCAAACCGACGGTAACCGTGATAATCATCAAAAATGTCTGGCATATATTGAGGATTACATAAAATTCGAATGTCGGCACAGCATTATCGAACACATTCCGACCAACGGTATGGATAATTTGATTATCGGTTTAAATGTTGAAAAACTGCAAAATATTCAACGTGGTCTGATGTTGTGCGGACACCTTGATGTTGTTACCGGACGATCGGAACAGTTTTTGCCGGTGCAGAAAGATGATAAAATTTTCGGACGCGGTACAACCGATATGAAAGGGGCTGTCGCTTGTTTTTTGAGTTTGGCTGCGTATTTTGAAACTTTGAATATGCCGGTTATTATGTGTTTTACTTGTGATGAAGAAACGGATATACTTGGTATTCAAGATATATGTACTTTCTTAAAAAACAATAATATCCGTACGCTACTGACGATTTTGGGCGAACCGACCGAAAATAAATTAGGTATTCGCAGTAGCGGCATTAACAGCTATAAAACGGTTGTGAAAGGGGTAGCGGCGCACTCGTCCGTACCGCAACAAGGTGTTAGCGCCATCTTTGCCGCTGCGCATATTTTACAACGGCTGGAACAGGTGGCGCAAAAAATGTTGCCAAAGGAATTGTATCTCAATGTCGGACATATTACCGGCGGCGGCAATATAACGAAAATTCCGGATAATGCGGAAATTGATTGGGGCTTCAGATATATGCATAAAATTGATGCAGAAGAAGTGATGCAAAAATACCGGCAAATTGAAACCGAAGTTTTGGCACAGTATTCGCAAGCGCGCATACAAACAACACAAACCGAAGATTTTTTGGAGTTTACCGCTACCGATGATGATTTAACGGCAGAAATATGTCGCTTACTCCATATCGAAACCGGTAAATTTGCCTATACTTCGGAAGCCGGATATTTGGCACAAATCGGTCAGAAAGTGTATTTGTTCGGCCCGAGCAGCATAAAATTGGCACATACGGATAATGAATACATTACTTTAGATGATTTAAAAACTTACAGTACACGACTGAGGAATTTAGCTGAATATATAAGTGTCAGAAAATGACATTTTCCAATAACAGTCCGTCCGATTTTGCTTGCGCATAATCCAGATAAGTATATAATGTAAGTATAAAAGGAGGACGGACAATGGAAAATATTCGCAATATGTTTCGGACATTATGGGAATTTATATTCTATCTGTTTCATATATTTGTCTTCATTTTGGGCTTGACCATATATACGTTTCTTCTGTTTTGCACACTCAGCCATATTTCCCAAAAGATGAATAGATGAGAAAAGCGTATGGTGTGGATATATAATCAAAGAACTTGTTTTATCCTAAGTTAAGACTATACTTAAAATATTATTTAAGCGAGGAGAGCTGATATGGATAAAAATTGTGTGCTTGTGATGAATGTCGGAACTAATAATAAGTTGGCTGGATTCATCAAAAGATTTTCCGAAGAAGAAAAAAAAGTCTATTTGGAAAGGATATATACAGATAATAATTTTGAAACAGAGCAAGATACTGAAGCCAAAGAAATAATTGATTCATATATGAATAGCTTTCATGGCGCTATTCAAAAAGCAGATGCCGAGTATATAATTTTAATCCATACAAGTGATGACGTATGCAAATTTTTTACGAAAAAAATATCTGAGAAATATAAAGAGCAAGGATATGATATTGAGGAAGTTGAAGTCGAACTGCTTGATGTTAATCAAACAGCCAAGATTTGTAATGAAGAACTTCAATTACCAGAATATAGAAATAAACGAAAAATCGTTAACTTTACCCATGGTTCAAAAAGTATGTCAATAGCATCTTTTTTTGCCGGATTGTATGATGAACGAACGCAATTCCAGTACGGGGAGGGCGTTAAAAAAGGTAACATAGTGATTTATCCCGAAGATAATATTGTTACCTTTGATGCAAAAGAAATACGAGTTGAGGCTTTATATAAACAGTGTAAAACGTTATTTGCCCATCAGCAATATGCCGCGGTCAAAGAAATTTTGGAAACTCAACAATGTATTCCGGAAGAAATTAGCTGTAAATTAAAAAAATTATCAGATTTCTGTTGTGCATGGGATCGTTTTGATTATGCATCGGCAGCAGACCTTTCTAAGGAAGTTTGTCATGAAGAAATTGCAAAAATTAATTATAAGCCCAAAGAAGAATGTATAAACTTTTTGAATGTATTAAAAGACAATATACAACAATCTGAACAAAATATTAGGTTATCTCAAGTGAATCAGAAGAACAACATTAAATTCGGCATTTATTTGTTGTTTGATATTTATGCCAATTATCGTCGACGTATGGCTGCAAAATTATATGAAGATGCTTTAATGCGAGCTTATAAAATGACAGAATTAATGGGACAAATTTATCTTTTTGAAGCCGGGTATTCTGCCGGTAATATACCTATGAATGATGAAAATGTGCAACAATATTACAGGATGCAAAATATAGGCAAAATACCAACAAGATGGAACCGAAGTGAGGTTTTGGGATTTTTAGAATTTTTTTATAACAATACAACAAAATATCAGAAAATTAAAGACTTAGAAAATAAAAATAGATTAAATACCGTTGAATCTTATAGAAGTTTTAATAAAAG
>CAMVHF010000126.1 GCA_947167235.1 uncultured Alphaproteobacteria bacterium | reverse complement strand
CAATGAGCGAAGGTTTACGTTTCGCTATTCGTGAAGGTGGTAGAACAGTTGGTGCGGGCGTTGTATCTAAAATTTTGAAATAATCTAAGAAATCACGTCTAGCTAGTAACTACTTGAAAGTCCTTTAGCTTATGTACTGTTTTGTACACCGCGCTAAAGGACTTTCTTCGTATTTACACGCTATTCGTGATTTTTTACGTTGCAGGTGAGGATGTACACCACGGGAAAAAGACTTTTTCTATTAGCACCGTTCTCCAAGTTTTTTTGTGTTGTGGGGGTATTTGTACACTGCGCTAAAGGACTGAACTATCGTATTTACACACTATTCGGAATGATAAGAAAAAAACTTCGGATAATGAGAGAAAATAGAAAATGATAAAAAAAGCCGAGAGAAGCGTTTGGGCTAGTCTCGGCAAATTAAAATTAAATATTAAAGTGAAAGCAACGCAGCCCTACGGGCATGAATGAGAGTCGTGTCAAAAACTTTGCACGCAGGTAAATCTTCTTGCTTAAGCAAAAGTCCTATCTCCGTACAACCGAGAATAACACCCTGAATATCGTTTTTTTGTTTGATATTGAGGCACAAGTCGACCATTTTTTTCCGAGAGACATCAGATATGATACCACGGCACAATTCATCGTAAATAACACCGTTGACAAAGGCAATACCCGTATTGTTGGGAACAACAACGTCAATACCGGCCTCAAGCAACTTTTGTTTGTAGAAATCCTGCTGCATGGTGTACTTGGTTCCGAGCAACAGAACTTTCGATACTTTTTCGGCGTTCAACACATTGGCGGTTGCTTCGGCAATGTGCAACAGCGGAATGTCAATGCAGTTGGCAACTTGCTTAGCAACTCTGTGCATTGTGTTTGTACAAATCACGATGAAATCAGCACCGGCCTGTTCCAGACGGTAGGCGGCTTTCCCTAAAATAGAGGCACATTCGGTCCATCTTCCTTCGGATTGGAAATGTTCAATTTCAGCAAAATCAACGCTGTAAAGCAAAATTTTTGCCGAATGCAAACCGCCGAGCCTGTCTTTGACAGTCTCATTGATAACTTGGTAGTATGTAACCGTAGATTCCCAGCTCATACCGCCAATCAAACCGATTGTGATTAATTTCTTTTCCATATACTTGATAATTAGTGAATAAAAAATATCTATATAATTAAATAAGTTCATTTAATATATAAGAAAATGAGATTTAGTCAAGTAAAACGACATATAAAAAAGCTACATACAAGTTATCCGCTGAAGGTATCAGACTTCAGCGGATAGCAGGTAAACATAGTCGATCAATTGCGGATTTTCTCTTTTTTGACGATAATATCATCATAAGCGATTGGACAGAGCTTTTGCATCAGCTTAGCCGCTTCTTTACTCCAGATATGACCGGCATCGGTTATATTCCAAATCAGGTTAGAATGACTGTCTTCAATGATGGCGCGTTCAATTTCAAACGGAAGTTGATTGTTGAAGTGCTTTAAGACAGCCTGAGAATAGACCCGCGCCATGTGACCGTAACCACCGATATATTCGAAGTGTCTCGGGTATAGGTGAATGTACGGAGCAATCAGCGCATAATTAGGATTACTTTCCGGATGAACCAAATCTGTTTGGTAAACAGTATACTCAATAACCTTATGACTGTAAGGTGCATCGAGCCGCTGTATAAAGCGATTTATAACCTTTGTTAACCACATAATTGTATAGATTTAAAGTGAATAAATAGTAGTCAAAATTGTAAGATGTTATGGCTAAAATACTGTATTTGGTGACCAGAGTCAATATTAAAGATACACATAAAAAAACACCGCTTCGGATAATCCGAGGCGGTATTCAAACAGAGTACGGGTTGTGGCGGTCATTTACCGTTTACGGCCAGAAAATCGATTAAACTTTGCACGGTTCGGAGACTTTCGGCTTTGAAGTCAGAAACTGAGCAATTAAAGTTTTTCTCGACTTTAATCATGAGGTCAACTTCATCCAGACTGTCCGCGCCGAGATCCATAGCAAAATTGCTTGAAGGCTGAATCATACCGTCATCAATGTCAAAGGTTTCGGCAATGATGGGACGCAATCTCTCAAACAACTTTTGTTTGGTCTCGTCATCGTAAACTTTGGGCACGTCGGTTGTGGCCTCAAGACCTTTTCTGCGGCACGTTTTACGTCTTTTGTAAACCGGAATGTGACCGGTAAGTTTTGTGTTGGAGAATATAAACGGATCAACACGACCGTTTTCTATCCATCTTTCTGCAATTTCTTGAGGTGTTAAACCCAACTCTTGGATACGTTGGTCTAATAATTTAAATTTATCCATAAAAGAACAAGGTATTAAGTTAATACTGATTTAATTGTTGTTATACTGTTCTGATTGTTTCGGCGTTTTGGCTCGTGAAGACATTTCTTTGCGATACGGCCATGAAAGCAAACCGATGAAAAGAGCGATAATAGCGATGCACAACCATAAAGCACCGATATTTTGCGTAAAAGCTTCTTCAATTTCGGAAGCATTTTTTTGACCGGCAATAAACTGAATGGTGTTACTGCCTGATACACGAAATATCGTTATGGTCATACCGACATACCTTTCGGCCTCGTCAGAATATGCTTTGTCTTTGATGATGCGATCAACTAAATAGCTGGTGCTGTCTATCTCAACATAGTAAATCTGTGAAGGACTATCATATTGTAGCGGTGCGGAGCCGATAATCTTAGGATTAACAGGATCATTGCAACTGTGTAATCCTAAGCACAGCAGAGCAATAAGCCCTACATAAAACAAAAATTTGTTCATAGGCGGATAATTTAATGTTAATAATTAATATGATATAATTATAAAATATTGGTTCTGATTATATTGAAAACACCAAATTTTGTCAATAGTAAAAGTTTATATTATATCCGCAGAACGGTTTAAAAACATGTCACCCCGTCGAAACGATTTGTTCAACGGGGTGACAATTGATTAAGATAATGCGTAGATTACAATTCCGGTAATGACGGCAAACCATATCCAGCTGTAAAACATGCGACGGAGTCCGTCTTTGGGGTAGCCGCCGGCATAATGCTCGTATTCATCGGTCACGTTATCCATTCGACCGTTTTCATACCAGAAGTAACTCCACAACACAAATGCGGCTATACCTAAACCGAAACGCCAGTCAAATATCATAACGATGATACTGAGAACAGTACCGGAAATTACCAGACATGCCTGACGTTTTTCAATTTTGAGGCGGTCCTTGATAATCGGTGGAATATCTTCGGACTGATTTTGTTTGCTGTTCTTTTGCTTGTTCATATTATCATAAAACAAATGTATTACATTCAATGTATTTGCTTTCGCTCATCTTTATAACCGATGACACCGAGTACAAAAAATACGGCGAGAAACAGGAACATACACGCTATAGCCATAATCCGC
>CAMVHF010000125.1 GCA_947167235.1 uncultured Alphaproteobacteria bacterium | reverse complement strand
TTTTGCGTTAAAATCCAGAATATTTTAAACTTTTGCACGCATATTTGCAAAATTATGATTGCTAAACGTTTTTAGCTGTCTTATAATGCCTCTTATCAATTTATGCGGAGGGATGTATGCTGCAAGAATTTGCTTTATATTACTTAATCGGCGGAATATGTACAAGCGGCATACTGGCGGTCTTTCTGGTTGCATCTATGCTTAAAAATGCCAAAAGTAATATGTTGCTTGCCCAGCAAAACAAGCAATTGCAGAAATTGCTTAATGAGAATAATCGCTTAAACCAGCAACAAGATGCTTTCATTTCCGAAAACTCCCGCTTAAAGGCCGAGGCCGCCGCTTTACATAAATATACCGATGAAAAAATGCGTTTTATCGAACAAACGCAGAATGATATGGCGGCTAAGTTCCGCAGCATTTCAAACGAGATTTTAACTTCTCAATCACGCCAAATGAACGAAACACAGGCTTCAACCTTATCGGCGGTATTAAACCCGTTTCGCGAACAACTCCGCAATTTTCGTGAAGAAGTCAACAAGGCCAATACCGAAAACATCAAATCAAAATCCAGCTTTGACGAACAGTTCAAAATGCTGCTGAGCCTTAATCAGAACTTGAGCAACGAGGCCCAAAACTTAACAGAGGCTTTGCGCGGCAGTAAAAAAATGCAGGGTGACTGGGGTGAGCTTGAATTAAATCGCCTGCTCGAAATATCCGGCTTGCAAAAAGACATCGATTATTACACGCAGATTAATTTCAAAAATGACACTAATCAAAATGTCCGTCCCGACGTTATCGTCAAATTACCGAATGACCGCAGTGTTATTATCGATGCCAAAGTTTCGATGAATGATTATGTGTCTTATGTTAATGAACAAAATGAGCAAATCCGTGCTAACCTGTTGATTAAACATATTCAGTGTATTAAAGCGCATATTGATGAACTGGCAGCCAAAGAGTACCAAAAATTGCTCAAAGACGAATCTTTGGACTATGTTGTTTTATTCATCCCGATTGAAAGTGCTTTCGCCGCGGCCATTAAAGAAGATGCCACACTTTTTGATTACGCATACAAAAAGAATATTGCTTTAGCTACGCCGTCGTCATTGTTGCCGATTTTGCGGACAATTGAAAATTTATGGCAAATCGAAAACCGCAACAAATATGTGCAGAAAATTGCCGAAATCGGCGGTTCACTCTATGATAAACTGGCTAATTTCACCGAGGATATGCAACGTGTCGAAAAATCTCTCGGAACGGCACAACAATCATACGAGCAAGCATTTTCAAAACTGGCAACCGGCAAAGGCAATGCTTTGTCTTTGGCGGCTAAACTCAAGGATTACGGCGCAAAAGCCAACAAAGTTATTACCGTTGATTTTGAGGATCACGGTTCGGACTTATTAGAACATCAAGAAAACTCTGATCGGAGGGCTTCATAATGAAAAAAATCATCTTTACCGGCGGCGGTTCCGGCGGTCACGTTACCTTAAACTTAAGCCTTATTCCTCTCTTTTTGCAAGATGGATGGGAAGTCGTTTATATCGGCTCCAAAACCGGTATTGAACGCGAGCTAATCGCCAAATTTGCCGATGTCCGCTATTATGCGATTGAAACCGGCAAACTGCGCCGCTATTTTTCGTGGGAGAATTTTAAGGATGCCATGCGGGTTCCTTTGGGTATTTTGCAAGCCATTCGCATTATTCATAAAGAAAAACCGGATGTAATATTTTCTAAAGGCGGTTTTGTGTCGTTTCCGGTAGTTCTGGCCGGTTATCTCAACCGCTGTCCGAAGATTTTTATGCATGAATCGGATGTGACGCCGGGTCTGGCCAATAAGATGTCGTTACCGTTTGTCGATACGTTTTTTACCACCTTTCCGGATACCAAAAAATATGTTTCCGATGCCAAAAAGGTCAATTATGTCGGTCCGGTTCTGTCGGACAGACTAGATAACGGCGATGCCGAAAAAGGTCGTTCGATGTGCTTCTTTAATAAGGATAAACCGGTTATTATGTTTGTCGGCGGCTCGCTCGGTGCCAAAAGTATTAATACGGCAGTTATCAAAAATTTGGAAGCCCTGCTCAATAAGTATCAGATTATCCATATTTGCGGCAAAGGACAAACTTCGGCCGCCAAATGCGAAGGCTATGCTCCGTTTGAGTTTGTCGACAAAGAATTTAAAGATTTAATGGCTTTAGCCGATGTGGTGATTTCCCGCTCGGGTTCCAACGCTATTTTTGAACTTTTAAGCCAAAAGAAACCTATGTTACTGGTTCCGCTGCCGGGAACGGCCAGCCGCGGGGAGCAATCCTTAAATGCTCAGTCATTCCGCCAACAAGGTTTTGCCGAAATCTTGAAAGATGAAGATGTTGTCAATGATTTGGTTGCCTCTGTCGATTTGGTTTATGATCATCGCGATCAATACATTGCCAATATGGAAAAAGCCGACTGGAAACACACTTCCAATCAAGAATTATTTGACGAGATTAAAAAATGACACGGCTTTATAAAAACATTTTTATCTTAACCGGTGCCGGCATTTCGGCCGAATCCGGTTTATCGACCTTCAGAAGCGAAAACGGTTTATGGAACAATCATCGCGTTGAAGATGTTGCCACCATTGAAGCTTATTACCGTAATCAGGACTATGTGCACCAATTCTATAACGATATGCGACCGGAATTGTTTAATGCCAAACCTAATCCGGCTCATTTGGCGATTACCAAATTACAAAAGGAGTATCCGGCCGACAACATCAGCGTTGTCACCCAAAATGTTGATACTTTGCATGAAAAAGCCGGCAATAACAATGTTTACCATATTCACGGGCAAATTAACCAGATTGTTTGCATGAATTGCGGTCATGTCTTTGAAACATGGGGTGACATATCTTCCGAAGACAGTTGTCCTAAATGCGGCACAACCGCCATGCTGAAACCGAACATCGTCTTCTTCGGTGAAGGTTTATTATATATGGATGTGGTTGACCGCCTGCTGAGCAAATGCGATCTGTTTATATCCGTCGGTACATCGGGAGTCGTCTACCCCGCTGCCGGATTTGTACAAATCGCTAAAGCTTACGGGGCGGACACTTACGAATTTAATATGGAAACAACATCCAATAATTTTTTGTTTGATAAGCATATTTACGGACCGGCCGGAACAACGCTGCCGCAGTTTGTCGATGAATTGATTAAGGCAGCGAAATAATAAATCTTACGGTTATTCGTTTAATGACTATATCCGAGAGGTATAGTCATTTTTTTTATCTCCGGATTTTTAGAAAAAATATTGACAAATTCTATAAAATATAATACTTTAATTACACTTAATCTTATATTTATAGCATTTAGTACAAATTAATTTTTCATCTATGAAGCACTATTATGTTGAGTACAAGCCTCTGATTAAGGCTTTCTGCGTTTCTGACGCAGCAATTAAATCTTGTGATGACAATCTGGAGACTCCTCTGCTCGAACTGGCGCCGAAAGA
>CAMVHF010000124.1 GCA_947167235.1 uncultured Alphaproteobacteria bacterium | reverse complement strand
TATTGATTGGGGATGTGAATTCAAAATCGGTTCGGTGCGGATTATGCCGCTGGAAGCGTGCGGCCATTCGGTGCGTACGACCGTATACAGTTTTAATGACGGCGAAGTTGTTATTATTCCTGATTATAAATACTTGCCGGATAATACATTGGAATATTTAAAACAACTGCATATACGTTTATTGATTATGCCGTTGACTGTTCCGGAAGAATTGGGATATCATGCCGGCTTGAAAACCGATTTACGATACGCCGATATTTTACATGCCGAACATACGGTGCTGACACATATGGCCTGTGAATGCGATTATGATGCCGTTAATCGGCAGACACCGGATAATATCGAACCGGCATTCGATAATATGCGTATTGATGTGTTATGAAATTTTTATGACATTTTATTTTAGCTACTTGACACTTTAATTCTATTAATTGTATCATGCAGTCCTAAAACAGTATTTGTGGAGAGTATAATGCTTTGTATTTATCATATTGCGGATCATGACGGTAAAGGATCGGCGGCTATTGTGAAATCAAAATTTCCGGAAATTGAGCTTTACGGCTTGAATCATGATATGGAAATTCCCTATGATCTTATAGAAAAGCACGATAAAGTCATTATCTGTGATATCGCTCTTCCGGTTAAATATATGTTGGAACTCAATAAGAAAATCGATTTGACATGGATTGATCATCATGTTTCGGTTATCAATGAATATAACAAATTGATTAAAGACGGTGCGTATGATGAAATCAAAGGTATTCGTCAGGTCGGGACGGCCGCATTGGTATTAACGTGGCAATATTTTTATCCGGAAAAAGAATTACCGGAAGGTTTGCGCTTACTTGGTTTGAATGATATTTATGATTTGCGTGATCGTCGCGTTCGTCCGTTTGAATACGCAATGCAGTCTTGCGGCGTTAATCGGCCGACCGATAAGATTTGGTCGCAATTAATGAATAACGAAGTCGATATTAAAGCCTTTGTTGAAAAAGGCAATTCAATTTTATCATGGGTCAGAAATCGTAATTATCGTTTGGTGCGCGGCTTGGCGTTTGAAAGCGAGTACAAGGGTATGCGTTGTATATGTTCCAATATGGTACAGGGACAATCCGAGTTTTTTGATACAATTGATAATATTAAAGATTTTGCTTTTATGGTTCATTTCTTTATGAATAAAAAGAACCGTTGGAATTTGGCTTTTTATACAGCCAGAAATGATGTCGATGTATCAAAAATCGCGGCGGAATTCGGCGGCGGCGGGCATGCAAAAGCTGCAGGAGCTTCATCGTTGGTCGATTTACCGGAATTTTTGCAACAGGGAAATCCATGGACTAAACCGCAAAAATAAACTAAGGCTCATTGTGAGCCTTTTTTATTATTTATTAAACCTTTCGAGGTATATATAAAACAAGGAGACAGATATGGTTGCTGCAATTTGTATTCATAATGCGACAGTTTTTAACGGTTATTCAATGATGAAAAACTGCGCAATTTTGATAAAACAGAACAAAATCGTTGATGTCTTTAATGAAGAACGTATGAATAAAAAAGTATTCAAAGCCGATACTTCGTTTATAGATGCCAAAGGGGCGTATGTGATGCCGGGGTTTATTGATACCCATATTCACGGATATGGCGGATACGGTACGGAAGATTGCTCGATTAAGTCCATACTTAAAATGTCAGAAGGGTTGGTTGAGTGCGGTGTGACATCGTTTATACCGACATTATATTCCGGTACTAAAGAAACAATGCTTAAAGGCATTAAAGCTATTGTCGGTGCCATGGGCAAGGAAAAAGGCGCGCGCATTTTAGGCATGCACCTTGAAGGTCCTTTTATTTCGCCCGACCGATTAGGCGTACAGTCCCCGGACAGCTTAAGTCCGGTTGATTTGGATTTGATGGAAGAATTTTGGCAGGCCTCCGAAGGACATATTATCAATATGACGGTTGCTCCCGAATTGAAAAATATGCGCCAGTTGGCTCTCTATTGTCTGCCGAAAGGAATCGTTTTGCAAGCCGGTCATACTAATGCAACTTATAAACAAATGATAGAAGGTATGCAGGCACGGATTATGCATGTTACGCATTTATTTAATGCCATGAGCCGTATTCATCACCGCGATCCGGGGTGTGTCGGTGCCGTGTTTATCCATCCGGAGTTATCGTGCGAGGTTATTGCCGACGGTATTCATATCCATCCGGAAATCATTAAATTTTTACTGACCTGTAAGTCTCTGGATAAGGTTGTATTGGTGACCGATGCCTTAAAACCGACACGGCAAAAGAAAAAACCGCTGATAGCCAATGGTGAAGAAGTTTATTTGGATAAATGTTTTTACCGTAAAGCCGACGATGTGATTGCCGGTTCGGCGTTGACCATGATTGACAGTGTTCGCAATATCGTTTCATACGGTTTCAGACTGGAGGAAGCTGTGCACATGGCAGCAACTAATCCGGCCAGAATTATGAAACAGGATCATTTAGGCGTTTTGGCACCGGGATATGATGCCGATGTTGTCATTTTAAGCGAAAAATTAAGAGTTCTATATACTATTATTCAAGGAAAAATATTTAGCAAAGGAAATAAAATATGCGTGTGATTATTAAAGATAATGCCGATATCGTTTCGCAATGGGCGGCTAATTATGTAGCTTATAAAATCAATGCTTATAAGCCGACACCGTCTAAACCGTTTGTGTTGGGTTTGCCGACCGGTTCAACACCGCTCGGAATGTATGCCGAGTTGATTAAACTGTATCAGGCCAAAAAAGTTTCGTTTGAAAATGTAGTAACGTTTAATATGGATGAATATATCGGTTTAGAGCCGACGCATCCGCAAAGTTATCATTATTTTATGCAGGAAAATTTCTTTAAGCACGTTAATTTGAAGCCGGAAAATATTCATCTGTTGAACGGTATGACCAGAGATTTTGCGAAAGAATGTTCCGAATATGAACGTGAAATGCGAAAACTCGGCGGCGTTAATCTGTTTATCGGCGGTGTCGGTGAAGATGGGCATATTGCGTTTAATGAACCGTTTTCATCTTTGACTTCGCGTACGCGTATTAAAACTTTGACTGAAAGTACGATTAAGGCAAACTCACGCTTTTTTGATAACGATATATCTAAAGTTCCGACAATGGCTTTAACTGTTGGTGTCGGGACCATTATGGATGCGCGTGAAGTTATGATTTTGGTAACCGGTAAAAAGAAAGCCGAAGCCTTAAAACACGGTATTGAGGGAGCTGTCAGCCATGTTTGGACGATTTCCGAGTTACAACGTCATCCGCACGGTATTATCGTATGTGATAAAGATGCTACCGAAAAACTGGAAAAATCAACGGTTGAGTATTTCTTGGATATCGAGAGAAATAAATTTTAATAAAAATGTAAGCTTAAAAAATTTCACCCCCGAGGCATGACGCGTCGGGGGTGAAATTAAATAGGTGATTTACCACAGTTGAGACCACTTGTCTTTTTGTGCTCGCAAGTCATCATAAACAGTCTGTTTGCTGTGC
>CAMVHF010000123.1 GCA_947167235.1 uncultured Alphaproteobacteria bacterium | reverse complement strand
CCATCGGCTGTTGCCTCAAACATACGTCATTGGTACAATGCGCGCCGAGTTGTTCGTTACTGTGTACCCGTCCTTTTTTTGTTACACCGATCAAATGCCCGAATTCATGCATAACAACCGTTTTAAACTCTTCAGGATCCAATACACCGTTTCGGCCGACAAAACGTGCGGTAGAAATAACAGAATGCTCGTTTTCATGCGAAACACCTAAGCAAAAATTAAGCTTATCTCCGTTTGGAAGTGTGCCGTATAAATCTTGTTTGGTAATTAAAACCGACCACTGCGGAATTTGTTGCCGATACGGATCACTATGTAAATCAACACATAGTTGGTCAATCGAAATCTGCCCACGTTCAAACCAACGTTTTTCAAGCATAGCTGTTTGCCGGGCACGCATTAAATACCAATCAACACTTTTATACGGTTCATAATGAACTCTGCCGGCAGAATCTTGCATAATCGAATTGCGTTCCTGCCAATTACCTAAAACAACAACCGGATAGTCTGCTTTATATTCCGGAAAACATGCCATCATATCATCGACGGCACTTTTAGTCGTCGGCAACAAAGCCTCGAGCCCTTTTTCGCATAAAATAAATATTTTTTTCATTTCCGGCATGATATTTCACCTCATAGTCGGATTATATTATATTTTGTCCATACTGTCAATAAAAATTACCATTCATCGTCAATATTGGTCGGCACATAATTACCGCGCGGATTATAACCGTAATTAATCCGATGATTGCCTACCCCGACCGGCACATAATCGCCGCGCGGATTATAACCGTATTCGACGCGATTATCTCCTATACGCGTCGGCACATAATCACCGCGCGGATTATAGCCGTATTCGACACGATTATCGCCTATGCGTGTCGGTACATATTCACCGCGCGGATTATAACCGTATTCAACGCGATCATCTCCGATGCGGGTTGCGACATAATCACCGCGTGAATTATACCCGTATTCGACACGAGCACCGTCAATTTCAACCGGAACGTATTCACCTCTGGCATTGTAACCGTATTGAATATTCTGAGCATCTGCCGTCGAAATTGTCGCGAACACAGCCAAACAAATATAAAATGCGTATTTCATATTGCAAATCTCCTCATTTTTCTTTATTATGATATTAAGATAGCATAATGTCAATGTATTTTATAAAAAATACACTTTATTATAGATTATTAAAGGGATTTATGACCATGTATCAGCCGCAAAATCAGAAATTACTTGATCTGCAAATGCGTTTTCGGGAATTTTATGACCAAAAACTGAAGGCCTCTTTTGCTAAATTGGAAGAAAAACGTCTTAATTATAATCGTACGTTTTGGGTTCGGCTGTTTGTTTGGATTATCTTTGATGCCGCTATGATATATGACATAGCTCATATCGGTAAAATTGCTTTTTTACCGGCGCTTTTAATCGGAACCGTCATCATGTATTTTGCCGATGTTAAATTCAAACAAGATGCCGGCTACGGTATGTTTGTTTGGATGGCGATAATGGCCGGTTTGTATATCATGGTTTTTCCGGATGATTTCTTTAGTGTATCAGAGCTTTATTCTAAATTTTTGACAGGAATTATGGCAATATATATTATGTTTCACGGACATATCTTTGCACCGGTTGTTAATTTTAATGATGATACCAAACGTAAAGTTCAGCAAAAAATCATCAGCTTTTTCGGTGATTTCAAATACAAACATGAGCAGACATTGCCTGCAATCACCTTAAAAGAATCTCATTTATTCCACGGTTTCCACACCCAAAACGGTGATGATTATTTTACCGGCGAATATCAGGGCGTCGGCATTACCGTATCGGAAGAAACGCTTGTAACCGGACACGGTAAAAATAAACATAACGTTTTCAGCGGTATCATTATCGAACTGGAAATGAATAAAAATTTCAACGGACAAACCGTCGTATTTACAAAATCTTGGTTGCAACTGCCGCGTTCAACGCCGAATATGTCAAAAGTCATATTCGAAAATCCGGAATTTAACAAAAAGTTTAAGGTATATGCAACCGATCAGGTTGAAGCACGTTATCTGCTGACAACCGTTTTTATGGAAAATGTGATGAAATTAAAACAATTGTATCACGGTAAAACCGTCGATTTAAGTTTTTTCGATAATAACGTTTTGATCGCTATTTCAACATCGAAAGATATGTTTGAAACAACTTCCCTGTTTCGCTCGGCATTGGATTACAGAATGATGAGCGACGTTATTCGTCAATTCCATTATATATTTGAAATTATTGAGGTTTTACAGCTTAATAAAAAAGTTTTGCAATAATCAATGTGCCATAATACGGGCTTTTTCGCGGTTCCAATCGCGTTCTTTGGCGGTTTCGCGTTTATCATACAGTTTTTTACCGGTACCCAGCCCGATTTCCAACTTGGCACGACCATGTGCATCAAAAAACAATTTTATGGCCACCAAGGTCGAACCCTTGCGGCTGAGCGCATTCATAATTTTGATTATTTCCTTATGATTCAACAACAATTTACGGTTACGACGCTCGGCATGAGATGAATATCCCTGATTATCATAAGCGGCGATGAACATATTTGACATATACAGCTCATCTTTTTCGATAATACCGTAAGCATCGCGAATATTAGCATGTCCGAGCCGTAAAGATTTAACCTCGGTTCCGGTCAAAACCAAACCGGCGGTAAACGTATCGCTGATGTTATAATCAAACCGAGCCCGATGGTTTTCAGCCACCGTACCGGTAGAAATAAAATCTGATTTTTTGCTTTTTTTTGCCATTATTTCGCAACTTTAGGCTTAGCTTGCTGTTCGGTCTTTGGTTGATTTTCATTTTGCTGACCGAGCGGTGATTTACTGCGCGGCATACAATTGCCCTCGACATAAGCACCCGGTTCGAGAGCTATTTTGGAATAGTAAGCATTGCCGATTAAACGGGCATTGTTGGCAACAAACAATTCTTCGGTATCAATTGTACCGTTAACGGTGCCGTAAACGCTCAAAGACTTGGCTTTAATGTCGCCCAAAATATATCCGCGTGTACCGATAATCACTTCATTGCACATAATATTGCCTTCAAGCTTACCGTCAATATGAATGGTTTCACCGCCCCAAATATCGCCTTTAATTTTGGTTTCGTAGCTGATAATACTCGGCACCGGTGTATTAGAACCGCGGCTCATACGAGCAATTTTCAAATAAATCAAACGTCTTAAACTGCGCATTGTTATTCTCCTTATGACTCATTCATACTGCGAATCTTTACAAATGTCAACGGATTGACGTTGCGACCGTTGTATAAAACTTCGTAATGCAAATGGCTACCGGTTGCACGACCGGTTTTACCGACTTCGCCGATTGCCTGATTATACTTAACGGTATCACCTTTTTTAACATATATTTTATTAAGGTGAGCATATTTGGTTGAAAAACCGTTTCCGTGCCTGATTTCGATTATATTGCCGTATCCGTTTTTCTGATATCCGGCCGCCACAACCTTACCGTCGGCTTGAGCCGAAACACGGCTGCCGAGCGAGGCACTCATATCAATACCTT
>CAMVHF010000122.1 GCA_947167235.1 uncultured Alphaproteobacteria bacterium | reverse complement strand
CAGAGCATTACAACTATATATTGACAGACTGTAAAGAAGGTTATGAAAAATCGGAAGATAATATGGGGTGTATTGTTCCGTGTGCCGGATATACGTTGACAACATGTCCTTCGAATGGTAATTGCTCGGTATGTTCGGGTAAGAAGAAGTTAGACGGTTGTATTGACGGCTATTATCTTTCAGGCAATAGTTGCAAGCTGCATCAAACAATCGAACATTGTAAAGAATATTCGCCGATCAGCAATACTTGTACAACCTGCGAAGATGAGTATAAAGTAAACGAAACCGGTACGGCTTGTGAAAAAATAATACCGGCTACAGGCTCTTGCAGTAAAAAACGTCAAAGCGGTGCGGCTTCGGAATGTCAACAAGCTACACAATATGAAATCCAATGTTCAATCAGTTCCGGTTATATCAATTATGATTGTATAGATCGAACCAATACGGCGCATTGTAACGGTTTTGAAGCGAATGCCGATAAGTGTACAAGCTGTGAGAGCGGTTACAGTGTTGACAGAGGTATTTGCGTGATATCACATTGTGCGGTTTATGATGAAGAAACATCAGCATGTTTGGTTTGCGCAACCGGATATAAGCTTGAAAACAACGCTTGTGTTGTTGATGATTCGCAAACACCATCATCAACTTTCTCTACCATTCATGCCAATAATACGGAAATCAGAAGTGACATTACCGATTACTCCCAAGATTATACCGGCTTTGAGTGTCCGGATTGTGCGGCCGGTGGGCTTATTGCAAACGGTTATAACCAAAGCGGCAAAATAGTGATTAATGGCGTTGATAGTGTCGGCAATATGGAACGTGTCGGAGAAATTGCAGGTATATCAAATTCGGGCAACACCTGTGCTGTAGCCAATAGTTATTATACGCAATCCGGTCAGGCGGCTCAATCAGTTATCCAGTTTAAATCTATTATCGGTGATTGGATGTATTATGATAAGGATTATATTACGACCGGCATATATAATGAAACAGGAGATGTCTACAATTCATACAACGGTAACGGCTTGATTGATGTAACCGGTATATCCAAAGGTATCGAAATCGGTACGGGTAATGCCTATAATGCTTACGGCGGCACGGGCGAAATTAAAGTATCGACATCACACGATATAAGAGTTAGCAAATCTATGGCAATGGCCGATATTTATATTGATACGGGTAATATCTATAACGCTTACGGGGTCGGAGCATACGGCAAAATGTCATTAACAAATGATGATTATATCTTTAGTTTAAGTAGTGGTGCTGCCGTAGATGTTTATGGTATATATCTTAACAGTGGTCATGTTTATAATGCCTATAAAGGCGGCAAAGGTGAAATTAGTATTAACTCCGGTGTAGACGGAAAAACTTACGGTATTTATATTGCCGGTGATGGTACTTTTATTAATGCCGATAAAAACAGTAACGGCAGTATTACAATCACTAAAGCAACCAGTTATTCTTCAGGTAATCACTACGGGGTATACATCGGGGGAACCGGAAAAGTTATCAATGCTGACGGAGGTACCGGAACTATCAGTAATAAAAATGGTGTTGGAATATATTTAAATAAAGGTTTGATTATTAATGCAACAAATGGAGGAAACGGACAGATACTTGACGGAGGTATTGCTCTCGGATCCGGTTTGCTGATTAATGCCGATGAAAATTCTACCGGTACAATTAAAAGTGGGGTATACTTTAATGAAAATACGACATTCATCAATGCGAACGGGGCAGGTAGCCATGGAGATGTAGACGGCAGTGTATCGTATAGTGAGAGAAGTATTAATAATGATTTGTGGACGAATACGGTCATCAATGCTTATAATGGCGGTGTAGGTACGATAACATCATCGGTTTCGGCAGGTAACGAGTACACCTTAGACTATAGTATAGCTCGCGGCTATGCTTATAACGCTTACGGAGAAGGGGCAATCGGAACGATAAACGGTCCTTTACAAGGAGACGTTGTGATTAATGCTTATAACGGTGGTACCGGAATAATTAATTCTGCTGGTTCTGGTGCCGAGAGTGCAGCTGTTTACGGAAAGATGTTTGCGGCAAATTCCATGGGCGATGAAATTGCCGTTATTAACTTAACCGGAAGCGGAAGATCTGTAGCTCTTGCAACGGGCGGTAATTTATATGCGGATAAACCGCTAAACGGTATTAACGGAACGATTAATGTATATGGTGCCGGTACCGCTATTCAATATGGTTTTGGTCAATACGGAACTCCATCCCGTATTCTGAATGCCGGAAATATAAATATTTATCATACAATAGAGCAGGTAATGTCTATAGGTATTTTGAATATATCCATATCCGGTTCAGGTTCTAATCAGGGTAATATATATATTGAATCATCCGCTTCAGGGACGCTTATAGGGGCATTTAGGATTGATAATGACGGAAAAATAAATATTGTCTCTTCAGCCACCAATTGGATTATCGGCTCTTATCACTCTGACTCTGGGTGGTCTTTTTTTAATACTAATAGAGGAGAAATAAATATTACAACAACTGCCGGCAGTTCCGAGGTTTACGGTATGCTTCCATTCGGCCATTATCTGAGCACTGATGAGCTTAATCCGAGCAGTCGCGTCAGTTTAGCCGGTGCCGGTAATCAACTGAATACCGGAACTATCAATATTATTGCCGGAGGTGTTAATGAATCACTCTTTGGTATATCCGGTGCGGATAACCATGTTTATGGTTTGGCACTATATAATAAAGGTCATCTGAATATCTCGGCTGCTCATGATGGAATTAAGGTTTATGAAGTTTCAGGTATGTATCATCCTTACCAATATGTTACAGCGAATTTTGAAGATATTTCGCTACACGACTTAAATGCAGTAAACAGAATTTCCGGTATTTATTCTGCCGGCTATAAAGATAATGCTGGTCACGTTATGGCTATCAACAGAGGTGATTTAAATCTGACAAATGTGTCAGCTCCGGCTGTTTACGGAATTTATGCAGCTCATACATTATTATCGGCAGAAGCGCAAATTTCAAATACATATCACGGTATTAATAATTCGGGACAAATTAATATAGCTAATGCTGGTGGCGATAATATTTACGGTATCTATGCTGATAAGGCAAAAGTCTATAATTTCAACGAAGCAGAGACGGACGAATCTTTTCGTAGTACTTATGCGGATAGGAGTTATTATGATATGCGTGATGAAGTTGTCAATGGACAAATCAACATTTTATCTACTCATGCCGATAAAGTTCACGGTATTTATATTTATAATGAAACGTTGGATGATCCGGGGCAGATTACATTAAATCATGTCACTGCATCTAAGATTTACGGTATTTATGCCGACAAAGCAACGGTCACCCACTCCGGCACAATCGATATTATCGATTCAACCGCATCCAAGATTTATGGTATTTATGCCGATAACAGCCATGTTACCAATTCCGGCAATATCACCATTGCCGGCTCGACTGCCAATCATATTTACGGGATTTATGCGGTTAACGGCTCGACGGTAACCAATACCGGCACCATAACCATAGATGAAGAAGCGTATACCGAAAATGTTGCTGATGGTAAATTCATTTATATTGATTCGACCTCACAA
>CAMVHF010000121.1 GCA_947167235.1 uncultured Alphaproteobacteria bacterium | reverse complement strand
ACCGTTTCCGGCAAAAACGGTATCGGAAACAGCATTTCTAAACTGGTGTAATAAGCCGACGGTGCCATCAACAGGCTTTCCGAATAACCTCTGACACTTGAAATACCGCCGATTTGATATTGTTCGACATACGAAATATTGTCCGGTGAATATTGACCGCCGGCTTTAAATGTGCCGATAATACCCCACGGTAAATAGTGGATATAATATCCGTCGGCGTTCACCTTTGTAAATTTCTTGCGTTCGTTTCTGATTTTATCTTTAATAACGCCGTTGGTCGAATATAACGAACCGTAGAAAACACTGCCGGAAAAATTATAATTACCGCCGAGGCCGACGGCTAAGTTATAATCTTTGTATTCGGCATATTTGAAACCGGCAATTTTCGAGGTTGAGGTTTTCATGTTTAATGATGTATTGAAATTCAATTTGCCCTTAGCTTTATCGATTAAAGGATGTGAAACATAGGTGCTGTAGGTGTTTGTTTTAGCTTTCAAATCAAAATCTTTATAATTACCCGATGTCACTTTGCTTTTACCGTACATATACGAAACACCGGCTCTGGTTCCGTAGCGATTAACCGGTATGCTGTAATCGACATACGGATTGAATGACGAACGTGCCACATTGGCGGCAACCGATAATCTGTCTTGGAAACCGATTAATGAGTCGGTCGAGGCAACCAGTCCGCCACGATGTTCGCCGGTCGTATCACGGCCGAAGTTATCAAACGAGGCGGATAGGTGGTATGGCATGGTTTCTTCGGCGTGTAATTTAACGTCTGTCGTGCCGTATTCTTCCCCCGGTTTTAACTCGGCACGCATTTTAATACTGCGGGCATTGCGGTTAAATGTTTTTAATTCATTTTGCAAGTCGGTTAAGCTGAAAACATCACCGTCTTTGCGGCTGAATTGCGAGCGCAAATACCATTCTTTGTTGTATTTATTGCCATCGACGGACAGCTTGCCGATACGGGCTTCCATTAACTCTATTTTTAAGATACCGTCGTTGATTTTGCCTTCGGTGATGTAAGCTCGCGCCGTAATTACACCTTTTTTCAAGTATTGAGCGTTGATTAGATTTACAAAATTGTTGATATCTTCGTCAGTTACGTCTTTACCCTGAACCAAAGAAATAAATTTATCAATTTCGGATTTTGAAAAGATTTCCGATTTGTTCATTTCAACCCGATAAATATGAACGGAGAGGGCGTTCTTTTTGGTTCTCGGCGGGAGCTTGATTTCTTCTGTATCATCTTTTTGGACATCTTGGTTATCTTCGATTTTATCGATATTTTCCCCTTTTCGAGAATCATAATATCTTCTTGTTCTCTCCATATCGGTCATGCTGTTGACGGCTTCATTCGGAGCCAATAATTGTTGATTGACCGGTGATGTCTTATCATTATCATCGGCCGTTGCCGCGAAAACATTATCGCTTGCGATAAGCATGTTGGTTGTGATAAATGTGCCGCAAATTAAGGTGCGTAAGAGCAGTTTTTTGGAGTTAATCGGCATAGGTAAAAGTCCTTATAAAATTAAACTGTCGACATAATATATCTAACATATTGAGTTTTCAAGTATTTTTTTTTGATGTTAATTGTTAATTAAATGTTGTGTTTTTGTTAATTTTTTGTTAACATCTTAGCGAACAAAACTGACGTTAAGCTAAATATATCTCGCTAAAGGATTTAAAATATGAAATATTCTCGTTCTGCAATTACGCAACTGACCAGATGGTATCGTCAAATACTTATTAAATGTGCTATATTGAATGCGGCCGTTATGGTCGGTGCAATCGGTATACCGGCAATGGCCGATGCCTCGGAAATCAACCAGGACGGCGTTCCGTTTAAGACGGCGACGGATATTCAGCACAACGGGAATATATTTGATATCAGCACCACCACGACTAATGGCAGCGGCGATATCGGTTTAAATACTTTTGGTAAATTTAACGTCAGTCAGGGTGATGTTGCCAACTTAAATTTGATTAATAAACAAGACAAGTTGGTCAATTTGGTTTTTGATTCTTCGGCTTCACAGATAAACGGTATTGTTAATTCATATAAGGGCGGAAAAATAGGCGGTAATGTATTGTTTGCCAATCCGAACGGCTTTGTTATCGGTCAAACCGGCGTATTTAATGTCGGCTCACTGACATTGATGACACCGACCGAAGATACCATGAAAAAAGTGTTTAAGGATAATGCCGTTAATAATGATATGCTGGACAGTTTGGTATCCTTCAAATTTGAGGGTGATGACTATGTTTTGTATAACGCGGATTCCGAAATAGCTCTTTATCCGGGCTCTATTAAAGTCAATGGTACGATTAATTCCGGTGCCGGTATTGACTTGATTACCGGCGGTAACGAAATCGAAATCGGTGCAACAGGTTCTTTGAATGCCAATATGAATTTTTCCGGCACGGGCGCCAATGTGACGGCAACGCCTAAAACTTCGGTAACACCGAATACCAAAACCAAAAATACGTATAAGTTTGCTTTTGATGGCGGTAACGGTGTGGTTATAGCATCTTCAAACAGCGGCGAAGACAGAGATTATTTGAGTGCTATCGTTAATTTGAAAGGTAAGGTCAAAGCAAACGGCGGCGATGTGCATGCGCAAACCGAAATCTATCAAACCGATGTCACGGAAGATAAAGCCGTATCCAAAATCGTTGTATCAACAGGTGCCGATGTTGAAGGTCGTGATGTGACAATGCGTGCTTATGCGCATATTGACGGCACCGACAAAAATGTTTTGGGAATGTCGGGCAAAAGCTCCGATTGGCAAAATATTTTAAATGGTTCGGATATTTTAAATTACTTAATCGAAGATTTTGTGCACTTAGGCGATATAAAAACCCAAGTGATTGTTGAAGACGGTGCAAAAGTTAAGGCAACAAATGATTTAACTTTCAAAGCGGAAGCAATACTGCCTATCTCCGCTTCTTCCGTATTTGAAACGTTTGCATTTAATTATACTGATCTTGATATTTTAACCGAAGCCGTTATTAAAAGCGGTGCCGATATTAAAGCCGGCCAAGATTTGACGGTTCAGGCTTTAACCGATTTTGAAATGACCAATGATACGAAAGCAACAAGTTTGGCTGAAATTATTGCCGATACGTTTAAGCCGTTCGGTAATTACGGCGCTTATGCCTTAAATATTTCGCTGATTGATATGATTAACCGTGCTGTTATTGAAAACGGTGCGCATCTTGAGGTGAAAAACAATATATCGGTATTGGCCAGTATGCTCAGAAATTATACCGGAACAACCAAAAACGGTCTTATACCGGTCGTTGACCGTAACCGCGGTTCGGCCGGTATCGGTATCAGTATTATGGATTTTACGGCCAAAAATGAAGCGATTATGAATGCCGATGTGACCATTGACGGTTCGTTGGTGGTTAATGCCGATTATCAGGGAAGTATCATAAATACAGTTTCGGCAAGCTCAGCGGCAGCCGGTGAAGACGGTAATTTCGGTTTGGTCGGCAGAATTGCACAAGGCGTTTTGGGACACGGAAAATTAACCAAAGTGTTTGACTTTTTGGAAACGTCGAAAAAATCCAGAGCTGAGGCAACATTTAATAAAATTCAAATTGCCGGAGCCATCAATGTCTCAATAGATGAAGCCGTGAACAATGCCTTTATCGGTGATGCCGAAAAAGGCATCAAACCGACAATTACCGCCAAAACGGCGACTATCGGTGCAACATTGGTCGATAATAAAAGTCAGGTTTATGCTTCGTCGGAAGCCGATAACGGTGAAACGGCAACCTCTGGCGCCGTTGCGGTTAATTTAAGAAATTTAGACTCAAATGCCGATGTGTACGGTAATT
>CAMVHF010000120.1 GCA_947167235.1 uncultured Alphaproteobacteria bacterium | reverse complement strand
ACGAGATTGCGATCTGTGACTGGAGTTCAGACGTGTGCTCTTCCGATCTGCCTCTTTTCCGATATGTTCAAAGCCTTTTGATATGGATAAATGGCAACCGATGTGTAGCATTATTATTTCCTTTATATACAAAAAACTCCGGCAACAGAACTTATTAAATCTGTGCCGGAGTTTGGCTTATTATTCGATAATCAGTATCAAATTGTCTTTAACGCCGGTAACTTTGGCATTATCGCCTTTTTTTAGGGGCTTTTTGCTGTAAGCCAACCAAAAAGTGTCACCGATTTTAACTTTGGTTTGATTATCCTCGACATCTTGAGCAACCGTAACGATTGAGCCGACATGCTGTTCGGCAGAATTATTTAAATTGCGGTATTCTTTCGGTGTTTCGGTTTTTTTCATAATTACACGATATGCAAACCAACCGATTAGTGCAAATACGGCAGAGAATAGGGCAAACCAAATAAGTTGTGTGGTGACGGCCATCGTCATAAAGCACATCATAATGCTCATGGCAAAGCCGGCAAACCCGAACCATATCAGATAAACCCCTGGAACAACAAGTTCCAATGCCGATAAGACTAATCCGACAATCAGCCAATTAGTAGCCGGAGAATCAAGCATCTTTTTTACTCCTTAATTGTTTTTTTAAGCGACTTTGCATCGTATCTTTGACAATCTCCGAAATACCGGCGACGGTACTCATTACCTGAGCGGTATCAACAGGCAACATTAACAATTTTTCATTCGGAGAGGTCACAATACCTTGCAGGGCTTCGATATATTTCTGACCTAAGAAATATGATAAGGCACTCGGATCACCTTTGGCTATAGCATCGGAAACGAGTTTTGTTGCGGCAGCTTCAGCCTCAGCGGCACGTTCACGCGCTTCGGCTTCACGGAAAGCGGCTTCTTTTTTGCCTTCTGCCTCCAAAATAACGGCTTGTTTCTGACCTTCGGCTTGTAAAATTTCAGCTTGTCTTAAACCTTCGGCTTCCAAAATGTTGGCACGTTTATCTCGTTCAGCCTTCATTTGGCGTGCCATTGAATCAATCAAATCACTCGGTGGGGTAATATCTTTAATTTCAACACGAGTAACTTTAACACCCCAAGGAACGGTGGCAACATCTACAACATCCAATAATTTCTGGTTGATGATATTACGTTGTGATAACAATTCATCAATTTCCATACTGCCGATAACCGTACGAATATTGGTCATTACAAGGTTCATAATGGCATAATCCAGATTTTCAACCTGATAAGCGGCATTAACGGCGTCTTGGATTTGATAAAACAGAACGCCATTGACTTTTACCATAGCATTATCCTTGGTAATAACTTCTTGCGAAGAAACTTGCAAGACTTGTTCCTTACGGTTAATGCGGGCTCCGATCGTTTCAAAAATCGGAATTAAAATATGAAATCCCGGTTTTAATAAACGGGTATATTTACCAAAGTTTTCAACGGTATATTCGTAACCCTGACGAACAATTACCGCAGAATTAATCAAAAGTACCACAACCAGTACCAACAGTGCAACTGCAACGGCTTCCATTTTATAATCCTTTCATAATAGTTATAACTGGTATAAATGTACTATTTTTTTGCAAAGAATCAATAAAAAAATCCCTCCGAGTCGAGGGATTTTTTATATCAGAAGTTTGATTTCAAAAAATGCTATCCGCCGTTTTGCTTGGTGGCCAGAAGAGCACTTAAAGGAATCTCTTTAGGCGCTGTCGGTTGAGGAGCTGGTTGAGATGCTGCCTGAGCTTGGCTCTTCATTTCTTTATCGACCATAGCTTCCAGTGTCTTTTTATCGCCCATTGTGGTACGGCTGGCAGATACTTGTTCATAAACACCGTGTTCGTTACGTTGTGATTCGACAATGAATTTTTTGCCTGTATCACCGTCGCGAACGATTTCATATTTTTTATCGCCGACTGTTGCAGCACGCAAGATTTTATCATCTTTACCGCCGTCGCCGCCGACCGTATTGGAATCAACCTGATGGCTGCGATATTTAGTCATATTGTAAGATTGACCGGTTTGTTTATCAGTATGTGCCTCGGTTCTTTGTGAATATGAATCTTCATCTGTTTTGATTTTACGGCGCAATTTCGTGATGATTTCATCATTATCGTCTTTAATTTTGACGTGTTGTTTAACATCAATTGTTGAACCGTCTGCTTTTTGAATGGAGAATTTGGCGTGATAATTGTTACCGAGATCCGCATTACGTGCAATATCTGCGTTAACGGTAGCAATAACGCGCTCATTGTAAGCTGCTTCCGATTCGCCGGCTTCTCTGGTCGGTAATTTGGTGGTATTGCCTTCAAATACTTGGTCTTGACTACCTTTAACCATTGTATCGGCATGATGAATACCGACACCTTTGGTGTCACTGATAAAGAGACCTTTGCGGCGGTCGAAAGTATATGATACCTGATCGGCTTTTACTTGGGCAGGCTGGTTATTGTTGCCGTTTCCGCCGTTTTCATCGTTTCCACCGTTCCCGCCGTTGTTTCCTCCATTTCCACCGTTGTTTCCGCCATTTCCATTTAAGCCCAGATTCTTTCCGCCGCCCTGACCACCGAATTGGTTGTCATTGAATTTTTGATGGAGCAGACGCTCAGTTTCCGGATCAATTTTGACGGCATCACGCAATTGTTTTTGTGCTTCTTCCAAATCAAAAGGTTTATTCGGATCCGGTTGTCCGGCTTGCGGTTGCATCGGCTCTTTCGGCGTTTCAGGTGCTGGCTGATCATCACGACCGCCAAACAGGTTCTTAGTCCAGCCGGTTAATTTTTCCTTGGTTTCATCCGGTAAGAAATGAAATGCGGCTATTGTTCCGGTCACGGCCAAGCCGGCAGCAGCGGCAATTAAGCCTTTCTTTGTTTTACCGTCTTTATTTTTGGTATAAGATTTTAATTTATGGAAGAATTTAGCCGTGTTGGCTGTCAAATTAACAGCTGTATTGGCAACTGTTTTGGCGCCCGGAATATAAGCAAGGCCTGTTGCATTGCCGACAGCGGCAAAGGCTACGGCAATACTTGTTGAAGCAACCGAGCGAATTAAATTAATGCGTGTATCGGCATTTTCTTCCTTTTTAAGATATTTGATAAAGTTCTTGAAGCCTTTTTCTCCGGTCTGTTCTTGGAAGGCTTTATATGCTTTTTTATAAGTGTTAAATGTATTGTAAGCAGAGTAAGCGGCTAAGCCGTTAACACCGGCAACTTGGCCGATGGCCCAACCTAAAGCGGCTTTGGAACCGCCGAGTGCTATGCACTTGCTGTATGTGAAAAGTTTAGGATGTTTTTCGGCAAAGCCTTTTAAGAAGCTTTTGGTTTCATTGGTAACGTCTTTGGCGCCGGTTACGCGTGCCGTACGGGAAGCAAGAGAATCTATTTCTTTAGCATAAGTTACCTGAACGGCTTCGGTTGTGGTTTCTCTGATTTTATGGGCGTGTGTCAGAAATTCCTGATAGATTTTCTTGTCTTCATCATCAAGCGGTTGCTTATGGAGAATTTTATTTTGAGCACTCGCCAATTTTTTGGCTTTTTCCGGATCTTCAAGAGCTAATTCTTCGGAAGCAACAGCCGCAGCGACGGTTGAAATATCCGCATCGGCATACTTTCTTAAATATTCTTCACGGATTTTGGTAAGCTCTTTATAAGCTTTCTTCTCGTCATCGTTGTCAAACATGCCTTTATCGCCGCTGATTTTGAGTGCAGCGATTTCTTCATCGGAAAGGCCTGTTTCCATTTTGAACTTATTGGTAGCTCCCAAATTAATGACTTCGTTGCGTACCGTTTCGGCAAATTGCGCCTGTAAGTCATCCATTTCTTGGATAATTATCTGTTCCGCATTATCGCTCGGAGCTTGATGCTTTAATTTTTGAGCCGCCAAATGTGATAATAAAT
>CAMVHF010000119.1 GCA_947167235.1 uncultured Alphaproteobacteria bacterium | reverse complement strand
CACATTCTTTGTAAATCAGGGCAGCCCGGATTAATGGCTGTGTTTGATTTTGCTGCAGTTGATGAACTGCTGGCGGCACCGTGCTCAATCTCAAAATGCATATGAATAGCGTAATAAGCTACACCGTAAGAAGCTTTAATCGCACTACATGTCGAGCTGTTGTGCTGATAACCGCTCCAGCCGGCTTGCTCTGGATTATCGCAAGGATCACAACCGATACATTTTGAGTTTGAACCGCCCATGACACCGATTTGTTTGCCTTTTTCAACAGGATTTGATTGGGCTGTGTATGATAACAAATGGCGATATGTCGATTTAAAATATGGCTCAGGAGAACCCGTACATTCTTTTTTATGCTGCATTTGAATGGTTCGTCCGCCGCCACCGGAGGTTTTTTTGTATACAATCTCACCTTTAGCAGCCGCATAGACGGCAATCGGGACATATTTGCCGCCTTGCTTACAGGCTGCGGCACCGATATCACTTCCGTAGTGGTTACGCGCTTTGCTATTGCCGCCTGCGCCGTTAGGACGATAGCCTAAACCGGTATATGAACCGGCACAACTGGTCGGAACCGTGTCGAAACAACCTTTGGATGCGGCATCTTTTAGGCATTTGGAACTGAAAGAGTTACTCGAGGAATTGACGGCAAATGCGTAGTTGCCGTTTCCTAATGATTTTGATGAAACACCGACAGTACAGAAGTTGGAGCCGCTGCAATCTTTTGAGCAACCGCCGCTTTGACCGCCGCCGGCTGCCGGAGCCGGATCAGCAGCATACGATACGGTTACGGAAATACATATTCCGATAATGATTAAGAATAACAGTTTAATGTATTGCAGTGCTTTTATCATATTCGTTTTCCCTATTATTCGTTATCGTATTTATCACTAAGTGTACTAAAGTAACTGGCATTTTCGGCATCTTCTATTCTTTTTCTCTCTTGTTCTTCATAATATTCTTCCATAGCCGTTTTTTCACGCATTCTGGCCATCAGCCCCTTAGGCTTTTCTTTCTTTGGTTTCTTGTTGTCACCGAGAGCTTGTCCAAAGCCTTGGAGTAAGTTCCCGACCAATTTAGCCGAGCCTTCCGCTGTATTTTTTGCACCGCGTGCCACAACTTTACCGGCGGCAGCTCCGGATTTTTTGATATAGAATTTGGTTCTGCCTTCGCCTTGTTGGGCTCTTTGCGCTTCAAGATTTTCATATTTATTAGCTACTTTATCAATTCCGTTGACAGCTGCAGTCATCATCTTTTCCGGCAAATCCGGAATTGCTTTAACGGCCCTAAATGTTGCACTTGTATTGGCAAAGTGTTTAAAATCGCCGATAATACCTGCTTTGACGCCGGTATCATGGCCTGTAACGGCTCCGGCAGCGCCTATAACCAATCTGGCTGCCGGTTTGAGGACAACAGCAGCAAAGCGGGCAGGTTCTTTGACTACATTGAATGCGGCAGTGGCAGCATCATCTATAATACCTTTGGATTGTAAATTGCCATCTTTATCATAGGTGGCACCGCCGGTAGCTCTAGCTGCTTTTTCGGCTTTTTCAAAATTTTGGGCAGCGTTTTGATAATTTTCCTTGGCTGCAGCCAATTTTTCTCCGGAGGCTTGTGTTTTTGCCTCTAAATTACTTACACTGTTATCTATATTATTGCGCATATTGCGAACACTTGCCCTGACTTGATCTCCGGTTACTCTCTGACCTGTTCCATTCGGCTGTATAGGTATTGTACCGGATGGTGCGGACATTTGGCTCATTCCGTTTGCGATCGCCGCACCGCCGGAAGCAATCTTTTGCTTTACTTTTTCTATGACATCACCCCGTTTATTGTCAGGGTCGATTTTATTTAGTAATTGACCGCCGCCGTGAGCCAATATATTTTCGGTTCCTTGCCCGAGTGCCTGAATTTTACTGTCTGTACGATTTAAGAACTTATTGAAATTTTCACGTCTGTCGTTGAAAGTTTCGCCGGAGTGTCTGTAAACGATTCTTAAATTTTTCAAAGAGAACTTTTTGTTGGGATCAATTTTTTGTAAAACTATATTTGACTTAGGATTAAATTTACCGTTTTTGTCGATCAGTGTTACCAACGGTATTTTAGGCGTAAAAAGAAACGCCGTATCTGCGACACTTTTAGCGGCATTGCCTAATTTTTGGATTCCTTTATTGGCAACTTTACCGGCAGCTCCCATGGCTTTGTTATATGTATCAACCGGATGAGCCGCGCTTTGAATACCTTTAGCCACGGCTAATTGCGCAGAATTAAATGTATGTTGGGCATTGGCTGCTATTCGTTGAGCGCCGGCCTTTAACTGTGCGCGGCCTTCCGCACTGCCTAATTTGGCAATACCCGCACCGGCACCGGCAATAGCTCTTCCGGCTTGGTGTGTTGCTACGTCTTTAGCAAAAGATAATGCCGGTTTAACCGTAGCATTTGTTGCCATACCGACAGCCTGTGTCCCGACATGGTGCATCGGACTTTCACTTTTAAATGCCGAATCTTGGAAGAAATAATTCAAATAATCATTAACGCTTGATGCTAATATCTTAAAGCCGAAAATAATACAGAAGCCGACGAGTAAAATGTGCATTGAATCCAAAGAAAAGTTTTTAACAAGCATGGCGGTTTTCTTTTCGGCAATGGCCTTCCAAAAACCCTCCCATCCGGTTGCTTCACCCGAGGTACTGGCAAATGCACCGTCTACGATTAAAATAACGGCATACGAAACACCTATGGCGACCAGCATAAACAGCATACCGTTTCTGATTACGATGCTCAAATTTTCGGCAAATTTACCGTGTGTCGGTTTAAACGGCCACAGTCCGACCGATACCGGAATAAACAATACGGCAAATCCGAGCTTGAAAGAAATATCAACAAAATACATGCCGATACTCATACACATTAAACCGGCTGTGATATAAATTACCAATCCGCTGATTAAAAAATTAAGGTTAGGTAATTTGGCAACGCAAAACAGAGGTTCAACACCGATGCAGATATAGGCAACTTTAATCGCGTAACACATCAGTCCGTGCCCCATCATAAAGAGCATACTCAGAGCTTTATAAACTTTACGCATCATATTTTGCATGTCTTGCAAAATAGAGTTATCAAACATACCGTTACTGTTTGCCTGTGTAACATCGACATCCGTCGCCGCACCCGGCGTACAATTTTCATCAGCTAAAGCATCGGGAAAACCGAATAACAGTACGAATATACATACTGCCGCAAGTAATAAACATATATGAAGTATTTTTTTCTTATTTATCATTTTTATTCTCCATACATTTTAATGCGGTGTTTGGATACCGGCCAGTGCGGCATCTATACCATGACTTGCCATCAGTTCATCCAGCAATGCCGATCCGTAGTCTACGCCCAACCCGACAATAGGGTTTATGAAGTAGAACACGATTACCGTCATACCAAATGAAGCTCCATAATACGCTAATGAAACTTTAAAGCCCATAACCAGAATTTCTTGCAACATCTTAAATGGCGTTATCGGTGCAACAGAGCTGACCTGAAGTAAAATGTAATATGCCAGCCATATCATAAAGCCGAGTTTTGCACAGAGTTTGCCGAGGGCAATAGATGTCGGTAAGGCTTGGGCTGCCGCATTTAAGTAGGCATTGGTTAAAACAACCACAACTTTGCAATACCAACAATATTGATCAACATTGCCGTCTTTTAAATACATTTCCTGCATTTTATCCATGGTGCAGGCGCCGCTTTCACGACCACCGTCACTGTCCGAGCGGCTTGATGAAGAACCGGAACTGCCTGAAGAACCGTTTGATGAAGACCCACCGGTTTCGGAACCGTTGGCACCGCCTGTATTCGAATATACTTCACCCGATGTGCTCGGGGCACCTTTACCAGGATCCATATTATAATTTTTGTGTTTAGGCATAGCTAAAGATTTATCACTTTTATATACATAGAACGAGTGGTTTACTCTTACGCCTTTATCTCTGTTGTACAAATATCTATTATCTT
>CAMVHF010000118.1 GCA_947167235.1 uncultured Alphaproteobacteria bacterium | reverse complement strand
AACGTCATGCCTCCGAGCGTAAGCGAGGTCAAGGCATCTCGGGCGGCTTTGCACTTTTTCTGTCATCGCTCGATGCATCAGCATCGTCCAGCGATCCCGAGAGGTTTTGCTCTCCCTCAAGAGCCCCCTTGACGTTTTCTGCGAAAACGAGGGGTGACTGATATACTTTCCCTAAAAGCCAATCGCTCTTAATCATGCGACTAAACACCACTGTGCAGTATGGATACCTTCACACACAAAGAGAAATACAAACAAAGAGAGCTTAGGTATCTACACACAGATATGGTGATTTGAATTTTAATACTTTGTTAACGATTTTCAACCGCAAATCAGATTTTTTTTCGTGTTTTCCCCATTTTTTCCTAAAACTAAGGTATAGCTTAAAAAAGCGCCTGTGGATAAAATGAAATTATTATCTTTTGTGCCCCGATTCTCCGTGGTTTCCTCAGAGAAACCATAGGGAACTTTTGGGGATGTTTTTTGCACCTTTTCTGTCATCGCTCGGTGCGCCAGCATCGTCAAGCGAACTCAAGCGTCTTTGCACGTCCTCAAGAGACCCCTTGACGGCGATTACATCGCCGAGGGGTGACAGTAAAGGAGCTTCCTCACGAGACCCCTTGACGTTTTCTGCGAAAACGAGGGGTGACTGGTAAAGGCGATTACATCGCCGAGGGGTGACAGTAAAGGCTTTGTTTATATTATATCGTTATACAAATCTTTCCATTGAGGATTCATTGAATTAATCAATTGCTCTTTGGTTTTACGGTAGCTTTTCTTTAACTGCTTTTCTCTGGAAATGGCGGTTATTGCGTCATCGTATATTTCATAATACACCAGCTTATCAATATTATAACGTGACGTAAAGCCTTCAACTAACTTGTTCCTGTGTTCATAAACACGGCGCACCAAGTTGTCGGTTACACCTGTATATAACACCGTGTTTCGAGAGTTTGTCATCATATAAACGTACATATTTTTCATAACACAAGAATATCTTGTTATCAGAGTTTGTCAACAGGCATAAAAAACGTGACTTTATCCCTTAAATAAAGGCAAGCGAATTTTTTTCACCGACCGGCAAAAAAAAACTTGATTTATTAAAAATATTATAATATCTGTATGTTGTTTTCGGATTTGCGGCCATGGCGGAATTGGTAGACGCGTAACGTTGAGGTCGTTATGGGCTAAGCCCGTGGAAGTTCAAGTCTTCTTGGCCGCACCAAAACTTACTTTGAATCTTTATCATCAAAGGAGAGCTTAAATATGCTGAGAATTTATAAAACGGAAAACGGCGGCAAATTAGTTAAGCTCAAAAATATCAAAACAGTTTCAAAAGCTTGGTTTAATCTGATCGATCCGGCAGGAAAGGAGATCGAACAGGTGTCAACCATGCTCAAGGTCGATTCGGATATCTTGCATAACGCGTTGGATGCCGATGAACGTTCCCGCGTCGAATTTGATGAGGGGATATTGTCGGCCATTGTCAATTTGCCTTTGCTTGATGAAGACGGCATTTTTGATACATTGCCTTGCGGTCTGGTGTTCTCGGGGCAGAACTTTTTGACGATTTGCTCGCGTGATAACCGCATTTTAAGTTCGTTTAACAAAAATACCGCCAAAACTTTTGATACGCGCAACCGTACCCGTTTTATGCTCGCGATTTTGTATAAAACCACCCAGTTCTATTTGCGCTATTTGGCGATTATTAACCGCAAAACCGAACATATTGAGGATTCGCTTAAACAAACCACGCATAACGAAGAGCTGTTCCAATTAATGGATATTCAAAAATCTCTCGTTTACTTTACAACCGCTTTGCGCGATAACCAACTGATGCTCGAAAAATTGCTGCGTATGACCAAGTCACCGGCTACAACGAAACTTTTAGCCTTTACCGAAGACGATGTCGATTTGTTGGAAGATGTTATCGTTGAAAACAAGCAAGCTATCGAAATGGTTGATATGCACCGCTCGATTTTAGAGGGGATGATGGACGGCTTTGCTTCGATTATCAACAATAACTTAAACCAAATCATGAAGTTTTTGGCCGCTATCACGATCGTGCTTTCCATCCCGACCATGCTCGGTACGTTTTGGGGCATGAACGTGGCGGTTCCTTTTGCCGAACATCCTTTCGGCTTCGGTATTGTGATTGCGCTTTCCTTGTTGGCAACGCTTATCGTGATTATATTCTTCCGTAAAAAAGGCATGTTCTGAAAAAACTTGTAGAATACTTAAAATCAGTCTGGCATATTGCAAACTTTTGTTTTATAGTTACTTGGATTTTTGTGATGATTAGGAGATATTAAAGTGTTCTTGGGACTCTTTATAGCTGCGCTTTCGATTATATGCGATCAACTGAGCAAGTTTTTTGTTGATACAAAACTTGTGGTTAATCAACCGATTGAAGTAAATGACTATTTTAATGTGGTTAAAGTATGGAATACCGGCGTCAGCTTTTCGATGTTTAACGGTCACGGCGATTTGGGCGCGCGTATTCTTATTGTTGTTGCTTTAGCCGTCTGCGGCGGTTTGTTTTATTGGATGTATCGCGAAAAGGACACTAAAAAGAATATATGTCTCGGGTTAATCATCGGCGGTGCACTCGGCAATGTACTTGATCGTATGCGTTACGGTGCGGTAATGGATTTTTTGGATTTCCATTACGAAACGTATCATTGGCCGGCTTTTAATATTGCCGACAGCTGTATTTGCGTAGGCGCACTGGTTTTGATTTATTTGGAAATGAAAAGCTCTAAAAAGAAAGGATTAAATGTAATATGAAAAAATTATATTTGATTTTGGCCGTTATGGCAATGATGTCTGTCAGTGCTTGCGGTATTACCAAAAAAACATTGGGTTTTGCCAAAGAAGGACCGGATGAAACCAATGTACAGACTAATCAACCGTTGGTTTTGCCGCCGGAATACAGTGTTCGTCCCGACAAAAATGCTAAACCGGCCGATGAATCAGAGGATTATACTTTAGAAGCAAATGAATAGATTTTTCAAAATCCTGACTGTATTGCTTTGTTTCAGCGCTTCCGCCGAAGCTGCATTGTTTAAGGCGGAATCGTTTACGCTATCTAACGGTTTGCAATGCGTCGTGGTGGAAAATCATAAAGCGCCGATAATTAAACAAATGCTGTGGTATAAGGTCGGCGCGGTGGATGAAACTTTTGCCTCAAAAGGCGGGGCGCATTTACTCGAACATTTGATGTTTAGAGGAACATCAAGAGTGCCGGACGGCGAATTTAATCGGGTTATGGAAAAAAACGGTGCCAATTCCAATGCTTTTACCGGCCATGATGTAACAGCTTATCATCAAATGGCCGATGTCAGCCGCTTAGAAGTTATGCTCGCTTTCGAAGCCGACCGAATGAACAATCTGGCGTTTGATGAGAAGGCTTTTGAAGCTGAACGGAAAATCGTTTTGCAAGAACGTAAACAGGTGGTTGAGAATAATCCGTCGGCCACGTTTACCGAACGTTTCAATAAAATGCTGTGGGGCAACTCGCCGTACGGACATCCGATTACCGGCTTGTCCGAAGAAATTCAAGCTCTGACTTTTAAAGGTGCGCGCGATTTTTATAACAGCTATTATGCCCCGAATAATGCCATCTTGATTTTGTCGGGCGATATTGATGTGGCAACGGCAAAACCGTTGGTCGAAAAATATTTCGGTAAAATCAAAGCTAAAGAAGTGCAACGTCGCCCGATAGCCGAAAATACCGCTTTCTTTGCCGAAACAATCGAAATGTCATTGCCGGAAATTCAAACCGCCAAAATGATAAAACAATCATTGTTGCCGCCGTATCAAAAATTATCGGGCAATATTTATGATTATATGGTTTTAGCCGAATATTTGGGCGGCGGAGAAACATCGGCTTTATATAAGTCATTGGTTATTAAACAAAAAACGGCGGTTTCCGCCTCGGCCGGATATCATTTCACGGCGCTTGGAAACTCAGTTTTTACGGTTTCGATGATACCTGCCGCATACAGCCGCAAGCAAATTGCCGATGCCTGGCAAAAACTCAATGATGCGCAGATTACGGCCGTTGAGCGGTTAACCGATCAAAAACTGGAACAGATTAAACGCAAAATTTTGGCCGGCCTTGTCTATGTGAACGATAGTCCGGAAGATGCCGCTTATTGGATCGGGCACACGCTGGCTAACGGTTT
>CAMVHF010000117.1 GCA_947167235.1 uncultured Alphaproteobacteria bacterium | reverse complement strand
GCAATTGCAGAAGTTCTGTCCGCCATTCCATCCATGTTCTCCGCCATTTTTGTAGCATAAATTGCCCTCTTGATGATATCCGCTCGGACATTTTTTCACACATTCTTTATATATTTTCTTACCAGACTGACAAGTATTGCCTGTTGTCAGATATCCTTTCGCACACTTAGTATCTTTATACGGACATTTCTTGGCCGTTTGGCACAAATTCCCCATCCAGCCTTCCGGACAACTGCACTTTGAGCCAATCTGTTTACCGCCATTCTTGCATTTTAACTGCTTGATGCATTTTCCGTTATATTTGATGTATCCTTTGGCGCATTTATCGCATTTCAATTTCTTGGTTTTGCCGCTCTGGCAAGTGGCGCTTTGAGCATATCCGGTCGGGCATTTGGTATATTTATAGCCGGTGCAGGCATTGACTTTACATTCGATAACCGTTTTATTACCGGTTTTGCATTTATTACCGGTTGCATAATAACCGGTCGCGCATTTGGTATCTTTATACGGACATTTGGCGGCTGTTTGACACAAATTACCCGTCCAACCATTCGGACAAGAGCAAGTGTTGCCGACTTGATAACCTTTATTTTTGCAGCTCAATTTTTTATAACACGAACCATTATAGGCCACATATCCCTTTTGACAAGTAATAGCCTGAGCTTCTGAAACCATAAGAAATGATGTAAAAACAATACCTAAGATACTAAAATATTTGCGCAACATTTTATAACTCCAAAGAAATATCAAAATAGTTAAAAAAGTATTAACATAATAAAGCATGAAGGTCAAGCAAATAATAGAATAATCCATAAAAAGAAAACCCCTGAATACCGGTTAAGATATTTCAGGAGTTCTCTCGTCAAGTCAGTTAGTTTGCAAACAATATTGTCAGTAGTAAAAATAGGTAATAGTTAATTATTCCAAACAAGCTCAACCGATGTAATCCAGAGTGAGCTTGGTATAGTCGGAATCCTCGTGCGGATACTCATAGGGACCGAACTGGCTGATACGTATTTTAAATCTTTCGGTGCTGAAGACAATACGACGATGAGAGAGTTCAACACTGCTGCACTCGTAGAACGATGGGGCAATGGAACCGCTTTCCTCGAAGATGACGAGCCACGGATAAGATTTATTTATATAGTATACATATACATTATCACCGCCGGCAGTATAGAGCGGAACGAGAGGAGCCTTGGCAACCAAGGTGTCGCGATAATAGAGATTCCCTTCTACCAGACGAAAATCTCCACACTGAAAATTGTTCTGCTTCATAATCAGTAGGTATTAATGGTTAATATAAATAATTGTTGGATTGATGCTCTTTTGTCACATAAAATGCGATTTGTCAAGATATTTTTTGAAAAATCTGATGAAAGTTATTCACGAACCGTTGAATAGGAATTTTGCGGAGAAAAACGTTGATGCGGTTCAACAAAACGAGCGACTTTATGCCCGTAAGAACCGTCGCATATCTTAAATTTATGGCGGAATGCACCGCATAAAGGCGTAATGCCGCTTTTTTTATACAAAGCATCCCAGTCCGAAAGGTAATCTATGGCTTGATAGGCCGATAATTTCCCGAGTTCGTTACCGTAAGAAGTGAAAAAATATTTGGCGTTATGTTTACCTTGCCATGACAGCCGAACCCGATCGGCATCGCATAAACATTTTTGCACATAATCATATTTTTGACCGTCATACGGTTGGGCCGTGGTATGATTATATGCCGCATTTTTGATTTGCAATTTTTCGGCGGCGTTCAAATTAAATTCCGGACTGTCTAAAAATTTTTGAACTTCAGGCATTTTCGCAGCTTCCGGACCATGATAGGTATTATATCCGTTATTGGTGCGCGCGCAATCATGAATAGCGGCGGCAAGCATGGTTATCATCAAAGGTCTGGTGTCGGTATAACCTTCGGATATAGCTATATCGGCGGCACGCAAAGCCACGAGTTCAGTATGTTCAAGTCCGTGATAACCGGTGGTGTCTTGTTTGGAAAAAGTCTTTAATTTAGGAAGAATGGTATTTTCCAACATATTTGCTGCCGAAATCTTGAGATATTGGTTCTTTTTATATAAACGATAGTCCAATACCATTTTATCCAGTTTGATTTTATTCAGTAACGGAATTTTAGAACCGGCATAAGCTTCATATTCGGCTCGATGGCGATGAATAGGCAGCATTTTATTTTCTTTTTTGTATGAAAATTCGGTATGATGTAAAAAAGCCAAAACCTGTTCATCCGTAATGTGCGAACCTAATGTTTTTTCCATACGGGCTAAAGTTTGGTTGGCAAATTCGCCTTGCAGATTATTATTTATTGTAGGCATGACTTATCCTCCGAATATGGCTTATTATACAGCCGAAACAATATTTTGTCAATATAAGTCTTTTACGGTTCGATTACAATCGGCGTATCGTCTTTAACAAGCTCATAAATTTCTTCGATTTCCGTATCGGTAACGGCGATACATCCGGCAGTCCAGTCCAATTTTCGATGAATCTCGGCAAATATTAAATTCGGTGCTCTGTTCGGCCAGCCGTGAATCATAATATCGTTGCCGGCAGAATATCCGTTTTGTTGAGCTTGTTGTTTTTGTTTTTCGGTCGGATAGGATATTTTTAATGATAAATGGTAAGCACTGTGCGGATTATGTGAAACAATACGGTATTTACCTTCAGGCGTTTTATTGTCTCCGCGACGGGTTTTGGCACCGACAGGCTGTTTTCCGAGTGAAATATTATAGGCGCGTACCACTTTATCGCCGTGACGCAAAAACATGATACGTTTGCTTTTTTGCACCAATATATTATCGACCGGTAAATCGGTTAATTTATCCGTATAAGTATTGATATTTTCGGTATAAGGCTTAATCGAACATAATGTAAATAAGCCGTAAATGCCGATTATTCCGATAACAATACATAAACCGAATATAGTTTTTTTCATTTTTATCCCGCTGTTGGTTATTCTGAATTTATACTGTATAAATGTTTTATTTTGCGGTCAATAAAAATAATGCTTTATTATTTTGATAATCTGCTTATAATAATTAATCGGATATAAAAAATAAGGAGGATGATATGAATTTTGCCGAAATAATAGAAGCTGAAAGAATTATATTAAAACAGCCGGAGCCTTCATTTGAATTGGCAAAAGAAATTTTTGCCGCAATTGAAGAAAGCCGCGAAAATTTGGAACCTTGGTTACCATGGTGCAAAAAAACGACTAAAGCCGAAGACAGTTTCGGTTTTTTGAAAGACTGGTGCGAGAAAAACAGAACAGAGAAAACGGGGTACGCTTATTTGATTCATGATAAAACAACGGGTAAATATCTCGGCTGTATTGATTTTATGAAGGTCAGTGATACCGATAAAAGCGGTGAAATCGGCTATTGGATACGCACATCGGCTCAAGGTAAAGGATATATGTCCGAAGCCTTGGCGGCTTTGGAAAAAGAAGTGTTCGGGCAGGGAATAAATCGTATTTATATCGGCAACGATACCCGTAATATCCGCTCGGTTAATGTGGCAAAACGTGCCGGTTATCATTTAGACGGTGTTTTACGGCAAAATCGCTGGGACGACTATTCACAGTCATTCGTTGATTCTAATGTATGGTCAAAACTTAAAGAAGAATATAAATAATTTTTTTATCACACAATTTAAGAAACTCCACCGATGTAAGCCGGTGGAGTTTTATGTTGTTGATATTTTCATACCGGTGCGCTTGACATATCGCTTTAAAAATGTTAACACATTGTTAATATTTTTTATATTTATTTGAGGGTATAAAATGTTGCGCAAATATATTGGTGTTTTAAGTATTGTATTAACATCATTTTTTATGATTTCAGAGGCTCAGGCCGTCACTTGTCAGAAGGGATATATAGCCTATAACGATTCGTGCTATAAAAAATTGAGCTGCAAAAATAAAGGTTATCAAGTCGGCAATACTTGCTCTTGTCCGAATGGTTGGACGGGTAATTTGTGTCAAACAGCCGCCAAATGTCCGTATAAAGATACCAAATGCTCTACCGGCTATTATGCAACCGGTAACAAATGCAAAACCGGTAATAAAACGGTTATCGAATGTAAAGTCAATGCATGTACCGGCTATAAATATACCAAATGCCCGACCGGATATGCTCAAAGTGCCACTTGCCAAAGCGGTAAAACCAAGAAATATAAATGTAAAAATTGCGCTAAAG
>CAMVHF010000116.1 GCA_947167235.1 uncultured Alphaproteobacteria bacterium | reverse complement strand
GTTCGGCTTGAGCTTTAAATATTCGGCAACTTCTTCGGTCGTCAAAAGGTTGGAACTTTGTTTCATCTCCGGCTTATCATCTGCGAACAGATTGCTTTCTTTGCTTTGTTTTTTGCGTATTTTATCTTCCAGACGTTCAATAGCTTGACTTTGCAATGTGTAGTTCTTACGCATTAATGCATCTTTTAATATGCGATAACACTTATCAATATCTTTTATACCACTACAGTCAAATTTTGCTCTTAATTTCACCTTACTGCCTATACGGGGCATATGTTGCGCTAAATAGAAAATGATATTAGAGCAATCAAATGCTTTTCAGAATCTTAATTCAATATTATCGATTGCTCTAACATCTTAAAACACAAAGACATAATGGTCACATTTCAGTTCATAGGTATTAAAGTGGTCGTATCTTTTTTATGACAAAACAAGGGGCCAATACAGTACCAAAGCCAAGATTTTCACTCGTAAAAAGATCCGTACCAAATGGATTAATCTTAGCAACTCGTCCTATAACTTCAACTTGAACCCATTTATCTTGCAACATTCCAACAAACTTGTCAGTATTGTCATCATCTCCAATTAAACACGTGTTTACTCTCATTATTAGCTTATACCTTTCTAATGTTTCTAAAGTTTTATAATCTAAAGCTTTATCTTGCAGAATAATCCCATTTTTCAAATTGTCATAACTCATAGCATTAAAAGGAGTTTTTATTATTTTACCAAGATATGTTTGTTCTATTTTCCTGTTCTGTCCCGGTTTCTCGTGATTTTTAGAAATATTAGCGAATTCATCGTAAGTATCAAAAACAAAATCCGGTTCATATGTTTGATAATTTGAGGCATTTAATTCTGCATTTGCATTCTTAACAAGAGCAAACATTATAAATAAGTATGTTATAACTATTTTATTTTTCATTTTTCTTCTCCTCAAAAAGTTTTTTATATATGCAATCCTCTATCCTTCTAAAATATTCTACATATTCTTCATAGTTTGAAGGTTTTAATTCTTTGTTCTTTTCTATTAAGTTTATTAGATTTATTTTACAGTTACATACATAATTAAATGTGTCCATTAAACGCTTAAAGTCATAATCTTTAATAATATCCATAATTTCTTCCTTTGTTTCATAGTACATTTAAATTTCTCCCATATAATTGTCTTATCTACAAATCATTCAGTCATCTCTGTTGCGAAAAAGCGAACGGTTTTTTGCCATATTTCTGGGGATAAAATAATTCACAACAGCAAAACTCCTGTAATTAAGTAACGGCATTAAATTCCAATACATTTTTTAAATTCATTATTGACTCAGGAAACATATTTTTTTATATTGAATTAAACCGTTCCTTTTTTTTCAATATCCGTTTTTTGCTGTAAATTGTTGATTCTTTGATAAATATTTTTAAAAGGAGCAACAATGATTTACGGATATATACGCACATCAACAGATAAGCAAAACAATGAAAACCAACGCTTTGAAATAGAACAGTTTGCCAACAACAATAATCTCAAAATTAACCAATGGATTGAGGAAACAATTTCCTCTCGCAAAAGCTTAGATGAAAGAAAACTAGGTAAATTGCTTAAGAAAATTAAGCAAGATGATATTATCATCGCAACCGAACTTTCAAGGTTAGGTCGTAATCTCTTACAGGTGATGAGTATTCTTCATCATTGTATGGATATCGGTTGTCAAGTATGGACATTAAAAGACAATTACCGGTTAGGAACGGATATTCAAAGCAAAGTATTGGCATTCGCTTTCGGATTATCGGCAGAAATTGAACGCACGATGATATCACAACGCACAAAACGATGTTTGGATAGACTAAGAGCAGAAGGCAAGCATATCGGCAGAACCAAAGGGAGCAAAAACAAAAATACCAAACTCTCCGGCAAAGATGATTTAATCAAAACATTGCTCTCTCAACACATTGCCAAAACCCAAATTGCTAAAATGCTCAAAGTTGATTACACCACCCTCTACAAATTTCTCAAAACAAAGATGGCGTAATGCTGTCTTTATGCTTTAGGACTATTCATAATCAGCAGCGGTTTTGCCGTACTGATCTTTCATCCCCGTATTGGCGCCGATTTCGGATAACATATCACGAACCGCCGTATATGCCGGAGATTTCATCTTCGCAAGCTTAATCAACAGCGTATTGCCGCCGAAATCCTGTGCATTGATATCGCCACCGCCGGCTTCAATAAGTGTCATTATTTTTCTAAACGACGCGGCTAAATCTTCCGGCGACATATTCGGATATACATCCATTGATTTGATTAAATACAACAAAGCCGTATTACCTTCCGAATCACGATAATCAAAGTCAATATCGTGTTCACTTAAGGCTTTGACGAGCGTATCGTTCAAATTAACCACCGCTTTCATCAACAGTGTCATACCGTCGTCGGCCGTTATTTTCAGATTAGGATTATGCTTTAAATACAGCTCTGTCATATCCGATTGATAGTTTTTAAGCTGCATTAAATATGTTTCGCCTTTGAATTTACGGTTGACATCCGCACCATGTTCAAGCAAGTTTTTCGCCATGACCACATTGTTGCTTAAAGTGGCAATTCCTAAAGCGTCTTCGCCCGCTTTGTTGATTTTGTTGATATCCAAATTCGGCGTTTCCAATGCCTCAAAAAATTCCAGAGGCATCGTGTTTTTAGCGGCATAAATCAACAAGGTATCGCCCTCGCCGTTAACCGCATTGACATTTGCCTGATGGGCTATCATAAACTTAAGCAAATCTAAATCCGCCGTTTTCAATGCCGTCCAAATCATCGTATCATCTGCTTTATCAACGTACGAAAGTACCAATTCACGCAAAGGTTTGTTATCTTTGATTTTTAAGGCCTCATAGAACGGAATTTCATTATTGGCATCTTTTTCCATTAAGGTTTCAGAATTTTTATCCCAGATAAATTTTAATAAATCCAGACGGTCCTGCTCAACCAAAACACGCCACAGCGGCTTATTGAATTTAGCCAAGTTGTCTTTGAGATTCAATTTTTGGCTGAAAATCAGATTTTCAATTTCGGCACTTAATTGATTAGACAAGGCAAAACTGACTGCCGACTCTTTTTTGTTGTTGGCGGCATTTACATCGGCGTTGTGCTTTAGGAGCAATTTGACCATATCATAATCTTTGGCGATTAAGGCGTTGACTAACATAACATTACCGATATTATCTTTTTGGTTAACATCAATACCCGTATCAATCAAACGATCGATAATATCAACCGGTAATTTATGCTCGTAAGCGTAGAACAGCATTGTTTCACCGTTGCCAGTCAAGACGCTTAAGTCGGCGCCGTTTTGTGCCAATAAGTCAAATAAATCGCCGTTTTGCTGTTCAATAGCCAGCGACAGCGGTGTATTTTCGTTTTTATCGGCAACATTGACTGCCGCACCGGCCTTAATCAATTCAGCCACAATATCATTTTGCGCACCGTTTTTAAGAGCATACAAAATGATATCTTTATTCGGCGAATCTTTTGAGGTGACATCAGCTTTTTGCAAAAGCAAATACTTAACCGTTTCCAAACCGTTTATGCGTACGGCTTCTTGCAGTGCCGTTGTTCCGCTCGGATTTTGCACATTTACCAATGATGCAAGTTTGTGTAAAACGTCTTTTGAAGCGGCAATATCAACGGCATAACCGAGCGGTGTCAACCCGAAATAGAGTTTTTGCGTATATTCATCGAATTTTGCCGGAGCAAACCGTTTATATGATTTTATATCATCGATATTAATGGTATACATCGACATTTCTTTTTCCAACGTTTCGATAATATCCGTTTTTCCGGTATTAAGCCCGAGCCACAAAATCAAATACCATAAATTCTTTTTGTTGCTGAAACGCGAAATCTGACCTTTTTTATATGCGTCATAAATATTGTTAATATCCTGATTTGAAGCTATATCGATTTTTTCCAGTTCCGTTCCGGCGGCATAGCGGCTGACGGTCAATAAATTGTCGGCTTTATCAAAATAGCGGCAAATACCGTCTTTTTCATCATCTTTATAACTTTCCGCCGAGCTGAGAACACCGGTATCAAAATATTTTTCCATTATGCCGTTTTTCTTATCATTCAAATAATATACCTTATTTGCTACTTTTCCATTAGCATAATACGCCAATGCTTCCCCTGAGCGCATATCGTTACTGTAATTGACTTCCGTACGGCTGCCGTCGGTTTTATATGTTTTATGCAA
>CAMVHF010000115.1 GCA_947167235.1 uncultured Alphaproteobacteria bacterium | reverse complement strand
AACAAGCTACTCTGTCACAATTTATGAGGCAATGGTTCGTATGGCACAACCGTTTTCAATGCGGGTAACGTTGGTTGACGGACAAGGTAACTTCGGCTCTATGGACGGTGACGGTGCCGCCGCCATGCGTTATACCGAAGCAAGATTAGCTAAAGTTTCAACCTGCTTGACCGAAAATTTGGATGAAGATACGGTCGACTTTATGCCTAACTACGATGAATCGCTGCAAGAACCGACAGTTTTGCCGGCTCGTTTCCCGAATTTGCTGGTAAACGGCGGTAACGGTATTGCTGTCGGTATGGCAACCAATATCCCGCCGCACAATTTGGGCGAAGTTATTGACGCTTGTTGCGCCTATATCGATAATCCTGATATCAGCGTGGAAGAACTGATTAATATTGTTCCGGGGCCGGATTTTCCGACCGGCGGGTTGATTTTGGGTTACGGCGGTGCCAAACAGGCATATTTAACCGGTCGCGGTTCGGTGATGATGCGCGCTAAATGCTCAATTGAAGAAATCCGCAAAGATAAAGAAGCCATCATTGTTCACGAAGTTCCGTATCAAATCAATAAGGCTAATTTGGTGGCTCATATTGCCGAGCTTGTTAAGGATAAACGTGTTGAAGGTATCTCGGATATCCGTGATGAATCCGATCGTCAGGGTGTCCGTATCGTTATCGAGATTAAACGTGATTTCCAAGCCGATGTTATTTTGAATCAACTCTACAAATACACCGAGCTGCAAACCAGCTTCGGTATGAATATGCTGGCCATTAACGGCGGTCGTCCGATGATGATGAACTTAAAAGACATCATTTCAACCTTTATCGAATTCAGAGAGGATGTTATCCGTCGCCGCACGATTTATCGTTTGAATAAAGCGCGTGACAGAGCTCATGTATTGGTTGGTTTGGCAATTGCGGTCGAGAATTTGGATCCGGTTATCGAATTGATTAAAACTGCCCCGACACCGCAAGATGCCCGTGACAGATTAACGGCTGAACCGTGGCTGGCAGGGACGATCAGCTCTTGGGTTGATTTGATTGATGAACCGGATCATAAAGTTATTGACGGTAAATATCAACTTTCCGATGATCAGGCAAAAGCTATTTTGGATTTGAAATTACAACGCTTGACCGGTCTGGAACGCGATAAAATTCATGATGAATTGGTTGCTTTGGGCGGCGATATCAAAGAATACCTGTCTATTCTTTCCAGTCGCGAAAAACTCTACGGAATTATGCGTGACGAGTTAGTGGCCGTAAAAGATGAATATGCCACACCGCGTATGACTAAAATTGAAGATATTGATTTCAATCAGGATATCGAATCACTTATCCAACGTGAAGAAATGGTTGTGACCGTTACCGAAGAGGGTTATATCAAACGTGTTCCGCTGAGTGCCTATAAAGCTCAAAAACGCGGTGGTAAAGGTAAATCAGGCATGACAACCAAAGATGAGGATTTTGTTACCCGTTTGTTTGTTGCCAGTACGCATACGCCGGTATTGTTCTTCTCGAGCCGCGGTATCGTTTATAAGATGAAAGTTTATAAATTGCCGCTCGGCTCGCCAACATCAAAGGGTAAACCGTTTATCAATTTACTGCCTTTGGAAAACGGCGAAAACATCACCGCAATCATGAAGTTGCCTGAAAATCAGGAGGAGTGCGCCGGTTTATCAATAGCTTTCGCAACAGCATCCGGTAATATTCGCCGTAACAGCTTAATGGACTTTGTGAATGTTCAAGCCAACGGTAAAATTGCCATGAAACTGGATGAGGGCGATAAATTGATTAATGTTGCCCTGTGCGATGAAAATAACGATATTATGTTGGCAACCCGCCAAGGTAAATGTATTCGCTTCCCGGTAACAGATGTTCGTGTGTTTGTCGGCCGTAATTCGACCGGTGTTCGCGGCATTAAGCTTGCGAAAGGCGATGAGGTTATTTCGATGACAATGCTCAAGCATATTCTGGCAACTGCCGAACAACGTGATGAATACTTGAAAGTTTCCGGTGCCATTAAGCGTATGGAAACCGAAGGTGATGGTAATGCCTGCATTTCAGCCGATCAAACCGGTTTATTAAATCTGCTTTCGTTAGAACAGTTTGAAGAAATGCAAAAGATGGAAGAATTTATCTTAACCGTAACGGTAACCGGTTTCGGTAAGCGTTCTTCGTCATACGAATATCGTATTACCGGTCGTGGCGGTTCGGGTATTGCCAATATGGAAATGTCACCGCGTAACAAGGAAGTTGTCAGCTCATTCCCGATTACCGAAGATAAAGATATCATGATGGTAACCGACGGCGGCAAATTAATTCGTATGCCGGTCAATGACATTCGTATTGCCGGTCGTAAGACGCAAGGTGTTATTCTGTTCCGCACTGCCGATGAGGAAAAAGTTGTATCCGTTACCAAATTAGATGCCGATGAAGGTACCGATGAGGAGATGGATGACGAGAATGGTATTTTGGAAGAGGGCGCAACCGATATGGAAGAAAATTCTACGGAGGTTGTATCTGAACCGAAAACCGATATGGTCGAAGAATAATCATTTAAGACAAAAGGTCCGGCCGTATGGTTGGACCTTTTTGTAATTAAGGACATTAAAGTGAAACTTCTACTTATTGTACTAACTATATGTTTTTATTCAAATATATCTTTTGCTGAAACGGGGTGGTGGTTCAGCAAAGATGCTCATGGCGATAAAAGTGTCGGCAATCATCACAGTCAGTCATTTTATGCCGTTAAACAAGAAATGCTGGATAAAATTTATTATGACCATAGAAAGACATTGTATTGCAACGCGGCTTTTTCGGCGCAAAAACAAATTCATAAACCTGCCGGATTTAAGTTACCAGATCTGAAAAATATCGACTTTAAGGTATATGATATTTCCACAGCCGAATTGCAGCAGAAAGCCGATCGTATGGAGTGGGAACATATCGTACCGGCACAAAACTTCGGCAAAACTTTTACCGAATGGTCCGACGGGCATAAAAATTGTGTTTCCTCAAAAGGAAAAAAATTCAAGGGTCGCAGTTGCGCCGAAAAGGAAAGTGAAGAGTTTCGCTATATGTATACCGATATGTACAATCTGTATCCGTCAATCGGCGCCGTTAATTATTTGCGCGCTAATTTCAATTTTACGCAATTTGACAGTAAAGTTCCGAACACATTCGGTAGTTGTCCGTTGAAAATTTCGCAAAATAAAGCCGAGCCGGCTGATGAGGTTAAAGGTTTGATTGCCCGAACATATTTATATATGCGTCAAACGTATCCGCGTTATTCCATCGGTGAACCGATGTACGGTATTCTGAAAGCTTGGGCTAAAAAATATCCGGTTACCGCGTGGGAATGCAAGCGAGCCTATCGCATCGAAAAAGTGCAGGGAAATGCCAATAAGATTGTAAAACAAGATTGTACGGATAAAAATTTATATCATAATTGATAAGGTTAAAAATGAAAAGCACTGAAATAATAAAAAGGTTCAAGTACAATGCCGTCATGGGGGTATTGTTTGCTTTTATGGTTATTTTACCTGATTATCTTTATCAGGCATTTCTACCGAATATACACTATGTAACGGATATTGTATTTATTCTTGTTATTGTGGCTTTCGGCTTTTTCCTTTCGATGACGCAAATCTGGGCTTATATTTTATTTTGTACGATATTTGCTTTGATGCAGCTCATTCAACTGGGGCATATTGCATATTTTTCGCGGCCGATTAACCCGCTGGATATCGGTAAAGTCTTTGGCGAGTTTAGTGATGTTTACAATGCTTCCGTAACCGATGTCGATGATTTTTGGTTTGTGCCTCTGGCGGCAATTTTACCATTCTTGGTGATGGTCGTTATGCGGGTTAAATGGCGTCAAAAATTGTATACTTCGTTTATCGGGTTATTGGCTGTTTTAATATTTCTCGGTATAAAGCCCGAACGGGCAACTCGCCGCGGTTTGCATCATTTTTTGCCGCCGGAAACCCGTTATTCTCTCCATAATTCGATTAATTCTTTTTCGTTTTATTTAGTGCGCGGTCTTGATTATGAAAATCTGGAAAATATTGTGCCGCCTGATTTTTATAAGCCGTATATAGTGGAAAAGTCGGGAGAAAACTCTGATTTGATCGTTTTGGTTATGGGCGAAAGTACCGATGCATCTAAAATGCATTTACTTAATCCTGATGCAAGGCAGACAACACCTCAGTTAGAAAAATTGGCTCAAAATGATGATTTCTATGC
>CAMVHF010000114.1 GCA_947167235.1 uncultured Alphaproteobacteria bacterium | reverse complement strand
GAGCCTTATAGGCGTATAAGAAGAACCGCCGGCTAAGCCGGCGGGTTCCTTTTTAGAAATAATTTATGCGTTTGATTTTAGGTAATAAGTTCTAACGCCGTCCTTCTTTTCGGAAGTGACTGTCTGCCTAGTATTTTTAGCATAAAGCGACATCGCACCGCGTACTGAGTTTTCTTTCCATCCCAGAGCTTCAGCCATCTCTTTCAAGGTCGCGCCTTCCGGGCGGCTGAGCATAACAACCATAAAGGCTGTTTTATCGCGGTGGTCTATGGCCATAGGCTGGGGCTGATTAACTGTTACCTCAGGCTCGACTAATTTTTGGTTTTTATTTAATTTATTGCCCGGGTGTTTTACGGTATTTTTGGATGCCTGCTTTTTAGTTTTAGCCTTGGTTTTTAAATTTTTCTTTTGTGTTGCCATGTTTTTATCCTTTCAATTTGGTTGTTACAACACAATGAATGCTTGGAAATAAAATTATATCCAGTAAATAATGCATGGAAAGCTCAGAAATAGTGCATTAATGCGAAAATATTGCCAAACACCTAATTAAAATTTCAACATTTTGCCAAATGAAAAAGTCACAAATGACCGAACGAAAACTCCACAATTTGCCGAATTAGAAATAAATACTTTGGAAAATCAATAAGGTATTTTTTAGGTGGTGATCGGCATCTAAATGATAATTTATCGGTGGAAGTGAGAGCCGAAATATCCACGTTTGAAACATCAATTTCGCCTTTCATAAGTTTTGGTAACAATGTGTCTCTTATAGCTGATAATCGAATATTTTCTTCCCTATTTTTCCTTATTAAATCAAAGAGAGGTTTTATTGTATAATTAAATTTATCCATGATTGTTTTAGAAGGAATAGTAGCCGGTAAAGCTCTTAAATTTGCTTGATTAATTTTAGGTTGGACAGCTCCGGTTACAATTCCTTTGATATTTTTGTTCTTAAAAAACAGGTACAAACTCTCCACATTAAAACCATTTTTACCCTGCAAAATATGAGCATGGTTATTTACCCAAAATTTTCCCCAAACGTACTGTAAAATAGGAAAACCTTTATCATCAATTACCGTTCCATCTTCGCCTAATAATAAATATTTACCATCAAAAATATAGTTATCTACGTAGTCCATTAACGATGTAGCACCGTAATACGGATAAATTTTTTCCATATTTTCTCGCTGATTGCTAGACAAAGGAATTCGTTGAGCATCGAAAAGTTCTATAATATCATCGACAACACCAATTTTCCAATCATCTGGCATAATTCCGCCGAAAGGTTCAAAATCGATAAACCATGACTTAAATAGAGCCTGAGCCTGTTGTTCTAAATTATTATTTATCCAATGAACTTGCGGTGGGCGAGCTTAACATTACTCTGTTTAACCATTGCGTATTGCAAAGTTGTGTCAATTCTTGAGTGACCGAGCAATTTTTGAAGCTGTTCTATTGGCATTCCTTTATCAATGGCCATTGTTGCAAGTGTTCGGCGAAATTTATGCGGATGCACCTTTGGAATATTCAAACGCAATCCAAGCTCACGAAGCCTTACCTCAATTCCGCTAATTTCTAAACGGTTATATGGCGATTTTAAGGATACAAACAGCGCGGAATTACTATCTGTCCGGCTTTCCAAATAATTCTGTAAATGAATTTTTGTTCTGGCATCAAAATATACTATCCGTTCCTTATCACCTTTCCCAAATACCACACATTCTCGTTCCGTAAAATTTATGTCCTCGCGATTAAGTAACACCATTTCTCCAACGCGCATTCCGGTAGAGGCTAACATATCAATCATAGCTAAATCACGTAGATTTCCGCATTCATCACGCATTAGCTCCAACATTTCATCTGAATATGTTTCTTTGATATTGGTACCGGTTTTAACCTTATGTATCCGACGTACCGGACTTTTAATAATATAATTTTCATCTTCCAACCACGCAAAGAAACTGGATAATATGCGCCGGATGTTATCTATGGTTACGCGACTGGAATTGTTGACGATCTGATAATCTGTCAGATACGTGCGCAAGTCATCAGTAATGATTTGCTTTATACTCTTATTTACGATTTTCAGCATGTTAGAAATTGTAGCATTATAATATTTTATTGATTTTAGAGAGCAACCCTCAATTTTTTTCGCCGATAGAAATAGTTCAATATATGATGCATTTGATATTTCTGTATCTTCAAAATCAATCTTTTCCTTGATTTCATATTTATAAAATATCCGTTCTAATGCGCTCTTTAATTTAATCAATTGACAGTTATCTACTTTTGATTGCATCTCTAAAATTATTTCATTTATAACTGCTTCTTTCATTTTAAGTCTCCATTTTTAAGAATTGTTGCGATAGATTCCAGAGTAAATCTTTATATTTATTTTGACTCTTAAAGCCATACAGAATATCATATGACAAATACGTTTATGCGTTAGTTTATAAAGGTTACAGTAAGAAGAGGTCTGAAATGGCAGGAAAAAATAACGCCAATATTGGTTTTGAAAAGCAAATTTGGGATGCGGCTTGTGAACTATGGGGACATATTCCGGCGGCAGATTATCGTAAGGTAATCGTCGGACTTATTTTTCTGCGCTACATCTCGTTTGCCTTTGAAAAGCGTTATAATCAGCTTGTTGCCGAGGGCGATGGCTTTGAAGATGAAAAAGATGCCTACACAATGGAAGGTATATTTTATGTACCGGAAGCCGCACGTTGGAGCAAAATTGCTGAAGCCGCTCATACACCGGAAATCGGTATGGTTATAGATGAAGCCATGCGGGCGATAGAAGCCGAAAACAAAACACTCAAAAACGTTCTGCCTAAAAATTATGCCAACCAAGACCTTGATAAACGCGTTTTAGGTAATGTGGTTGACCTTTTTACCAATAATATTGATATGTCGGAGACAGATGAGGATAAAGACCTGCTCGGGCGCACTTATGAATACTGTATCGCCCAGTTTGCCGCATACGAAGGCACCAAAGGTGGTGAATTTTACACGCCATCAAGCATTGTTAAAACCATTGTGGAAGTATTGAAACCGTTTGATAACTGCCGCGTTTATGATCCTTGCTGTGGTTCCGGCGGAATGTTTGTTCAGTCAGTTAAATTTTTGCAGGCACATGGCGGCAATCGGGATAAAATCTCGGTCTATGGACAAGAATCTAATGCCGATACTTGGAAAATGGCCAAGATGAATATGGCTATTCGCGGAATTGATGCTGATTTTGGGCCTTACCAAGCCGATACATTTTTTAATGACCTGCACCCGCACGAAAAGTTTGATTTTATTATGGCTAATCCGCCGTTTAACCTTTCCAATTGGGGACAAGACAAGCTCCTTGATGATGTGCGTTGGAAATATGGTACGCCGCCGGCCGGTAATGCCAACTATGCTTGGATTCAGCATATGATACACCACCTCGCACCGAATGGAAAAATCGGTTTAGTGTTGGCAAACGGTGCGCTTTCAACGCAAACAAGCGGTGAAGGCGAAATCCGCAAAAATATTATTGAAGCGGATTTGGTGGAAGGTATTATCGCATTGCCTCCACAACTGTTTTATAGTGTAACTATTCCGGTAACGCTTTGGTTTATCAGTAAAAATAAACAACAAAAGGGCCGGACGGTATTTATTGATGCACGTAAGATGGGGTATATGGTTGACCGTAAGCATCGTGACTTTACTGACGCCGATATTAAAAAGTTGGCGGACACATTTACCGCTTTCCAAAACGGAACGCTCGAAAATGTAAAAGGTTTCTGTGCGGTGGCAACTACAGCAGAAATTGCGGCACAAGACTATATTTTAACTCCGGGACGCTACGTCGGAATTGAAGAACAGGAAGATGACGGCGAGCCGTTTGAGGATAAAATGAAACGTTTGACCGGTGAACTTTCCGAGATGTTCAAACAATCCGACACTCTCCAAAATGAAATCCGCGAGAAATTAAAAGCAATCGGTTGGGAGATTTAGGATGTACCCTTGGCAAGCTTTTATATTGGGATTATGTGAACACTTAGCCTGGCCAATTTTGGTGGGTAGTTGTATTATATATTACAGAAAAGACATTAGAAGGATGCTTGCAAGAATGACAAAATTACCACTTGGAGCAGAACTCACACCTGAAACTGCAGAAAAACAACAGGAAGATAAAGAAATTTTTGATAATAAATTTAAGAAAACTATGGAAGAACAACAAAAAAGAAGAAAATAATAATATTGAAGAAGAACCCAATGAACATAATTATA
>CAMVHF010000113.1 GCA_947167235.1 uncultured Alphaproteobacteria bacterium | reverse complement strand
TGGTTGCGGGGGAAGGATTTGAACCGACGACCTTCAGGTTATGAGCCTGACGAGCTACCAGACTGCTCTACCCCGCGATATAAGGACCACAGAACAAGCTTAAGGAGTCAAAGAAAGCCTAATTCCGCGGCACAGATGTGTAGATAATATATTTTAATAGCATTGTCAAGCACAAAATGCAGAAAATTTAAAAAAAATTCGTTTTTTCAAAAAATGCTTGACTTAAAGCACACTCTAAATTCTATATATTACATAAACCAATTAAACAAAGGAGAAAATTTATGCTTGGTAATTTTACATACTGCAACCCGACAAAGCTGTATTTCGGCGATAAAGCCCTTGATAATCTGAAAACCGAATTGGCAAAATACGGCAAAAAAGTTTTGCTGACATACGGCGGCGGTTCCATTAAAAAGACCGGTTTGTACGACCAAATCATCGCTATATTAAACGAGGCCGGTAAAGAAATTATCGAGCTTCCGGGCGTTATGCCTAACCCGACCAGCGACAAACTGATCGAAGGTGCCGATTTAGCTCGTAAACACGAGGTTGATTTTATTTTGGCTGTCGGCGGCGGATCGGTTATCGACTATGCCAAAGCCGTATCGGTTTCTGCGTGGTGCAACGACAATCCGTGGGAAAAATACTTTCTGCGCATGGAAGACGTGGATAATAAAATCATTCCGATCGGCTGTATTTTAACCATGGTCGGAACCGGCTCCGAAATGAACGGCGGTTCAGTGATTACCAATCATGAACAAAAACTCAAAATAGGTCATGTGTTCGGCGAAAATGTCTTCCCGAAATTTGCCATATTAAATCCGGTACTCACCTACACTATTCCGCAATATCAAATGATTGCCGGTTTTTATGATATTATGTCGCACATTTTGGAACAATATTTTTCCGGCACCGATGACAATACTTCGGATTATTTGATGGAAGGCTTGCTCAAATCTTTAATTCACAGCAGCCGTATTGCCGTTAAAGACCCGCAAAACTACGAGGCTCGCAGTAATATTATGTGGATTGCCACTTGGGCGCTCAATACTTTGGTTGCTAAAGGTAAATCAACCGATTGGGAAGTACACATGATCGGACAAGCTGTCGGTGCTTACACCGATGCGACACACGGTATGACATTATCTGCGGTTTCTTTGCCGTATTATCGCCACATTATGCCGTACGGGCTGGCCAAATTCAAGCGCTACGCCGTTAATGTATGGGATGTTAATCCGGACGGAAAATCCGATGAACAAATTGCCGAAGAAGGCTTAAAACGCATGGAAGAATATATGCGCGAAATCGGTCTGGTGATGAGTATTAAAGAACTGGGTGCCACCGAAGATATGATTGAGGGTATTGCCGACGCCACCTTCATTTTGACCGGAGGTTATAAAACTCTGAGCAAACCGGAAATCATCGATATCTTAAAACAAAGTATGTAATAACATACGTTGAAAAATAAAAAAAACGCCGCAAAACTACGGCGTTTTTTTTATTTTTCAACGATAATCAGCGGAACCGTCATTTCATCATACACTAAACCGGCATGGTGTGACAACATCGGATCATTACGTTTTTGATATTCCAAATACTTATCGGTAACCGCTATTGCCAAATAGTCACCCAATGACGCTTCAAAATTTGCACAAGGCTTACCGTCACCGAATAAACCGGATTCAAGAACGGCCTGTTTTGTCATCAGCATAAAATCCTGACCGAAAAGTTTGGCAAATTCAGCCTCAAAAGCCGCACTGTTTTCCGGCTTGACATGAAATGCACATGCCCTGCTCTCCATTGACGTAAATTCTATCAAATCAGCTATATCCGGATAATTCTCTTTAATATCCAATTCCTGACTATTTAAATGTCCGTGATCCGCCAAAACAATAATCAATGTATTCTGCAACTTAGATGATAAAGCCTCAACGAAATGATTAATTTTATTCATCCATTCCACAGATTCCGGAGCATCTGTTCCTTTTTCATGCATTATATTATCCGGTTCAATATGGTAGGCATAAATATACTTTTTGCATTTCTGCCGGCACAACTTTTGAATCCCCCTGCCCATATCGTCTAAATCTTCATACGCATTTTCACCGAACGGAAAAAACGAATATGCTTGATAACGACCGGCTCGATTTATTTGTGATGTAATATCTTCCGCCGGCAATAAAGTATCCATCACATTATAAGGTGCTGCCGGCTCTTCCGTATAACGAACCACATTTTTAAACAATGTTACAACTTTATCCAGTTTTTGAATATAGGTATGATAGCCGACACGGCCGTGCTCACACGGATTAAGCCCGGTGCGAAGCGATGAGGTCGCCGCCGTCGTGGTTGACGGAAATACGCTGGTTACACAATGTTTGATGTGTGTTGCCAAAAAACTGTCTGCCGGTAAATTATTTTTAACAATCACCTCGCCCATACCGTCAAAAACCATCATCACAACGTTATCAAAATCCTTAGCCAAAAGCTTATCAACAAACGGCAACGTCTTATGCGGCGGCTTTAACCCGAAATGTTTCATAATCGAGCAAGACACATTGGTTAAACAATTTTCGTAATCCGGATACACCAGTTTATAAGTCATAATCATCTCCTTGAGCCGTAAAACATTTCAACTCTATCATAAATATTGCAAAAATCAACATCTCGTTTTCAATACCAAAAAAGACGGGATAAGACCCGCCTTTTTCTCGTGAAAGTAAAACCTCAATTATGAACGAATGATGTTGCAGCGCCGAATAAATTCACGCACGGAACGATCGGGACCACACAAAAACACACCTTCCAGACCTTGCGGCGGACTGATATTGTAGCCGCGCATAGTATGCAACGCCGATATCAAAATCTTGAGGTCACCGGCAGAAAGTCCGAGTTCTTCAGCGCAGTCGGCTTCCAATAAATCATCATCGGACAAACTCAAAATCAACTCTTTTTTCTCTTCTGACTCAGCAGGAAGTTCTTGCACTGCGATTCTGAAATCATTTAAGTCTACTTTAGTTGTGAACATAAAAATAAATAACCGCTGCCTTTTCAACGGAATTAGTTAATAAATATAGATAATTTCAAAAACAAGCTCTATACTATGGCTATGACATATAAATGTCAAGATAGCCGAATACAATTTTCTATAATAAATTTTTCATACAAAATATTTTATTGACAATATCTTAATAAATTCTTACAATACCACTAACTGAATTATATTTTTGAAAATTATCCGTTTAATTATTAATCCTTTAATATCTCAAGATTATGCCAATGCGAGTAACACTTCCGGAATCCGTCCATTCAAGCAAAGGATGCGGTATTCTCTCCGTTGTCATTATGATTGGTTTCATCGCCTTATGCATTTATTTGTGCATTCACCGTTGAAACAACAATGACATAAATAATCTTTAGTTATTAACCTTTAAAAATTTTCGCGTATGTACGGACCTAATGACGCCTTGCATTCGGATAAGGGCTGCATGTCGGTCATTATCCTTGTCATCGCCGTTTCTGCCATAATCGGTATGGCTTTTTAATGGCGAACTATGTATTGTTATCCTGCTCTTTTATGATAAACCCGCACTTTCAACCAAGTTCGGGTTTATTTTTTATGCTTGACTCTTATCATAAATCATCTATATTGGCGGCAATTACTTTACAATTTTGCCTATTACGTTTGCTATTATTTAATCGTATTTGCAGGATATTCACTCGCCGACGGCATACAAACTCCACCTAACGGGCTTGCGGTTTGATATGTCGGTCGACTCAGCATATAATCCCAATACATTAACCTATAAAAAAACACAAAAACACCATGACGTTTTCACCTTACCCCACATGGAAGAGAACATGCGAGCGTCCCGGATGCTGCGTCGTTCTGATAGCTGTTCTTTCAGTTACTTCCCTGTTTTTCATCTTATGATGATGAACTCTGACAAGAAATGAACCCTTTTGTGTCAAAAAAAACAGTTGAACCAAATCAACTGTTTTTTTTTGTTTTTAAATATGGTTAAATCATCGATTTATTTTTTCCGTTCTGCTTTTAACTTTTCCATATTTGAAACCAAACGGCGCAGCTTAAAATCTTTGTGTTCTTCGACCGCTTGATGAATATTATAAATGCTCTTTAATTGTGCCAACGTAATTTCGACATCGGCAAGTTGCTCGACATCACCCCTGTCACGCAGTTCTTTGCAAAGTTCTTTGGTCAGCTCGGACATTTCTTCAATAACCATAATTTTTTGTGATGTTACGCCGAAAAATTCTATGGCATCACGATAAACATTATTTTCTTGCTCTTTTTCCATTTGTTAACTTTCATAGCGGGTTAAGATAACATATATTTTGGTATAGTCTGAAAAAGCATCGCTGTCAATCTTTATCCCTTATCATCGACGACCGATGCAAAAAAAAGGAACCCGCCGGCTTAGCCGGCGGTTCTTCTTATACGCCTATAAGGC
>CAMVHF010000112.1 GCA_947167235.1 uncultured Alphaproteobacteria bacterium | reverse complement strand
ATAGAATCAATAATAACGATTTTGGCATTTGTTTTTTCCAATGTCGTAATAATATTGTGCACATTTGTCGCGCTGGCTAAATTTACCGGACTATCGGCCAAACCTAATCTGTTGGCTCTGATACGCACCTGATCGATAGCCTCTTCGCCTGAAATATAATAGGTTTCCTGTTTTTCGGTACTTGATGCCAAACCGGCACAAACCTGCAATAATAACGTTGACTTACCGATTCCCGGATCACCGCCGACCAAAATCACCGATCCCGGCACCAATCCGCCACCGGTTACCCGATCGATTTCTTTTATGCCCGTTTGCAAACGACTATATGTCTGCATTGTACCTTTTAACGGCACAAAATCGATAATCCGACCTTCTTTTTTGGTATTTATTTTTGAAAAATCATCGGTTTTAGCCACTTCTTCCACAATACTGTTCCACTCGCCGCACGAGTCACATTTTCCCTGCCACTTCGGATAAGCGGCCCCGCAATTCTGACAAACAAACATTGTGTTTTTCTTAGCCATATTTTATACTTCCACCTGTATCGGCCCGTGTGAACTGCCGGATATAAATTGTTGCAAATACGGATTATCGGATTTTTCCATTTCTTTAACGGTACCGCTCCAGATAATTTTTCCCTGATAAAGCATGGCAATTCTGTCGGCAATTTTACGCGCCGAAGCCATATCATGCGTAATTGTCAGCGTTGAAGCCCCCAATCCGCGCGCCGATTCGATAATCAAATCATTAATAACATCGGCCATAATCGGATCCAAACCGGTAGTCGGTTCATCAAAGAAAATAATTTCCGGTTTATTGATAATGGCACGCGCCAAACCGACACGTTTTTGCATGCCTCCGGAAAGTTCTGCCGGTTCCAAATCGGCAACATCCGGAGCCAGCCCGACCTGACGCAGCACACGGATAGCCTCCAATTTAGCATCGGCACGTTTCATTTTATCGTTTTCGATAAGCGTGAAAGCGACATTTTCCCACACACTTAAGCTGTCAAACAACGCAGCTCCCTGAAACAACATCCCCATTTTCTTATGTATATCGACATTGGCACCGACCGTTTCCACACCGTCAATTTTAATCGAGCCGCTATCCGGCATCAACAAACCTTGAATACATTTGATTAAAACGGACTTTCCGGTACCGGAACCGCCGATAACCACCAGCGATTCACCTTTTCTGACATCTAAATCAACCCCGTCCAAAACTTTTTTCTTACCGAAGGCTTTATACAAATTTCTGATTTCTATTTTGTTTTCTTCTGCCATTTTCGTACTGCCTTATCTTGAGAAAAACATTTCCGTAATCAAATAATTGAAAATCAAAATCAAAATGGAAGAAGATACCACCGCATTGGTTGTCGCCTCACCGACACCTTGCGCACCGCCCTTAGAACGATAGCCGTGATAACACCCCATGACCGAAATAATAAAACCGAAAACGCAAGCTTTAACCACACCGGTCATCACATCGAGCGTTTGCAGATTATTCATTGTATTGTTAATATAGTTCGCCGGATTGAAATCCAGTTTATAAATACCGACGACATAACCGCCGAAAATACCGATAATATCACCGAAAATAACTAACAAAGGCATAACGATAATCGCCGCCCAAATACGCGGTGCAATTAAATAACGAAACGGATTGGCCGATAAGGTTACCAGAGCATCAATCTGCTCAGTCACACGCATTGTCCCGATTTCGGCAGCCATTGCCGCACCTATACGGCCGGCAACCATCAACGCCGACAATACCGGAGCTAATTCGCGCGTCACCGAAATTAAAACCACCATGGCGACGGCACTTTCCGCGCCGTATTTTGAAATACCCGAATAAGTTTGCAATGCAATAACCATACCGGCAAACAAGGTTGTTAAACCGACAACCGGTACCGAATAAAACCCGATATTAATCACTTGCTTAAATAACAATTTAAAATAAAACGGCGGTATAAAACAATTGCAAACCGATTTTGCGACAAATTGAGAGAAAAAGCCAAAGTTCATAACAAAAGCCACCAACGGCTTACCTAATGTCTGCAAAAAAGTCCCTAAAAATTTATTAATCATCTTCCGTCTTATTCCTTTAATTCCAGTTCTTTGGTTACCAAGACCTTCAAGGCCGTCACTACTTTATCAGGTGCAGAATTTTCTTTAGCATACAAATCTATTTGCGGAATTTCAAGTCCTAAAATATTTTCATATTGTTTTTTGGGCATTCTTTCGACTTGTTCAAGATTATCCGTCAAATGTACGATTAACTCAACAGAGGTTTGCTCAATAAACGGATATTTTATTATACCTATTCCTCTTACTTCAAGCAAACCTTTAATATTACAATGACAACTACCTGTTAATATATTATTTTTTACCGACAGTACCACTATATCATCGGCAACCAAAACAGCTTTTTTATTTGCAATCAAACGTAAGGCTAAATCTGATTTTCCGGACGAACTTTTGCCGCGGAGCAAAACACCGTGCCCCTCAATATCTACCAAAGTTGCGTGGACAATATTATCTGACATTTTGTAATCTGTTCATTTTTTCATCGGTTGTGGCCGTAACTTTAATTTTACGGATATCGTCTTCGACACTGATTTCGATACGCCACATATCACGCGGCGCAAAGCTTTCCATTTTTTCAGGCCATTCGACCAAACTGACGGCAGAGAAAAAAGCCTCATCAACACCCAATTCAAATATCTCCATCGGACTTTTCAACCGGTACAAATCATAATGGAAAATATCAAACGCACCGGCATCATACATTTGCACCAGCGTGAATGTCGGGCTTGGAACTTCTTCCGCCATATTCTTACGCTCCGGTCATTTTTTTCATAAATGCCCGTGCAAAAACACTTGTACCGGCACCCAATTTTCCGCTTAAGGCCCAAACATCACCGCGTTTGCTGATCTCGGCGAATTTTTCGGCCACAGCCGCAGTTTCTTGTTCATTATGCGATATAAAAGTCTTTTCCATTAAAATAACCCCTTAAACATATTTAAATCAAATCCCCAGTCATCCGAAGAAGAAGATGATGATGCCGGTTCCGGCATATGAATTTGAACATCGACCTTACGATTTTGAATTTTTGCCCAGTCCCAAGGCTTATAAAATTCGCCTTCCCACAAACCGCGGCGATTATCTGCCGCTTGCTGCTCATACGGAACATAAATTTGAGTATTTGCCGTATATGCCACCGCCCAACCGGCATTTGTGACCACTGCAGCCAAATCGTATTTATTATTATCGACAAAGCATGCACCGGTTGCCCGATTACGAACGACATCGCCCAAAATATAACAAGTAACTTCCCGATCACCGAGCCAATCCTGTAACCAAGCCTGAGCTTTCCGACCGCAATAATATCCGGCACCGTGTTTATTGGCACAAGTTTGCCGCAAATCCGGCGCGGCAATACCAAATAATTTAACGGTAATACCGTTAACATAAATCAAACTTCCGGTCAAAACGCGAGCCTGTCCCGCAATTGACGGATAATCAAACGGATTAATATCGGCAATACTCGGCTGATGCGGCTGCTCATTACCGAAAAGCATTGTTTTTAATTTACCGATTAAACCGCCGGAATTCTCTGCCGGTTGAGATTGATTTTGGGCTTGTCTCTGATGCGTTTTTTTATTTTGAGCTTTAATTTTGTGAACTTTCAAGCCTTTTTTGCTGTTCTTGCGTACTTTTGGCTCTTCAGCCTCACCGCCGAACATTTCATTACTTAATTCGTCAACATCATCTTCAGCTTCTTCAGCTTCTTCGCTTTCTTCCGCATCTTCGCTTTCATCCTCAGTATATTCTTCAACCTGTTGTCCCGTCAAAAATTCGGAAACGCTTTTACCGTTGAAAAAGCCCAAGCAATATGCCGAATATGCGCATATCACCACGATAATTAAAACCGTTGTTGTCGAGCTGAGTACCTTCGGAATCAACCTATACAAAACATACAAACTTCCCAAAGCCATAATCACCGACATAAAGCCCATACCTTGAGCAAATGTACTGTTACTTTGGGTACCGATACCCCCCCAATACATGGCATACAAAAAGAAGATTCCTAAAAAAATGTTTTTCAATAAATTCATCAGAAAGCCCTTCTAATAATGAAATGATACATATTAGAACACAGTTTTTTTTTGTTTGCAAGCTATTTATACAAATCCGGCAGTGGCTTATTCATCTTGGATGTTTTTTTCTTTTTGGCGGCTTTTTTTAATACGTCAATGATAAATTTTTCATTCAGTTCGGCTGTTTTTCCGGCATACAAAATACAATTAAGATTTTCCATTTCCCTTGTAAAATCCGGATTATCGATACAATCGGCAACATCATTCAAATTATTGATTTGATGATTCGTAAAGATTTTACCGGCAAATGCCAATATATCATCGCGCACTCGGTGATAATCAACATTCTTAAAATCTTCCGAAATTGCGGCAATA
>CAMVHF010000111.1 GCA_947167235.1 uncultured Alphaproteobacteria bacterium | reverse complement strand
GAAGAAATTGCACGGCTTATGAGGAAAACTCGGCTGATGCGGGAAATGCGCCGTTGTTTTTCGACGACGTGTACACATTAGTACACGAAGAAATTGCACGGCTTATGAGGAAAACTCGGCTGATGCGGGAAATGCGCCGTTGTTTTTCGACGACGTGTACACATTAGTACACGAGAAAAAAAATAACAAGCAGTTCCCCATCAGACGAGTTTTAATTCTTTTCGAAGTTAATACGCGGATCCACAATACAATACGTTAAATCGCTGATAAGCTTGAGTACCAAACCGAGCAAACCGAAAATATAAAGAGTGCCGAATACGACCGGATAATCGCGAGTTGTGATGGCTTCATAGCCAAGTAAACCGATACCGTTAAGCGAAAAAATAACTTCTATCAGCAATGAACCGGTAAACAACATCTTTATTAAAAGCGAAGGAAAGCCGGCAATAATTATCAGCATGGCATTCCGGAAAATATGGCCGTACAGAATCTTATTTTCAGGCACACCTTTGGCGCGTGCCGTTAATACATATTGCTTATTGATTTCATCCAAAAACGAATTCTTTGTCAGCATCGTCAAACCGGCAAATCCGCCGATAACCATAGTTATCACCGGCAAAGTAATATGCCAAAAATAATCGATAACTTTGGAAAATAAGCTCAATGAATCCCAATTATCCGATACTAATCCGCGTAGCGGAAACCATTGCCAATAGATACCGCCGGCAAAGAATACGATAAAAAAGACTGCCAGCAAGAAGACCGGTAATGCCGAACCGACAACCACCATAAACGAAGTAACCGTATCAAACCGGCTACCGTCGTATCGGGCTTTTTTGATACCGAGCGGAATGGCTATCAAATATATAATCAATGTCGACCATAAACCTAAAGATATCGAAACCGGCAAACGCTCTTTAATCAATTCTATTATTGTCTTATCGCGATAATAGCTTTTACCGAAATCAAAGCACAGATAGTCTTTCAGCATTTTCCCGTAGCGATAATACCATGGTTTATCAAATCCGAATTGTTGTTCCAAAGCTTTAACCAAATCCTCCGGCACCCCTTGCGCCCCCACATATTTTGATGATGAAGATGAAGAATCCGACTGTATTTCGGCTGACGACGTAAATTGTGATTTAGCATCGGTATTCATACCCCGATACTGAGCCAAAATATAATCAACCGGTCCGCCCGGTGCCAGCTGAATAATGGCAAAATTAACCGTGATAATACCCCATAATGTCAAAGGAATAAGCAAAAGTCTTTTTAATATGTATTGGCGCATTTTTACTCCTTTATCCACCATGTGAAAGGTTGAAATCCTGTTTTAATATTTGTTTCAGGTTGTCCGAACTTATCCCAATAAGCGACACGCGAAACACCCGAGTACCATTGCGGAATAATATAATGTTCGTGCAGCAAAACTCTATCCAGTGCCTTTACATAGGCAACATAGTCTTCTTTTTCCTGAGCGGAAATCACCCCTTCAATCAGCGCATCAACCACCGGATTTTTAATACCTATGACATTATTGCTACCTTGTATATCGGCAGATCGGCTGCCCCAGTAATCACGTTGCTCATTCCCCGGCATTTGCGAAACCCTATACGATATGATTGCCATGTCAAAATCGAATTTATCCAATCTGTTTTTGAAAATATTGACTTCCAAATTGCGAAAAACCGCTTTTATACCGATTTTGCGTAAATTCTCGATAAAAGGTAACATAACTTTGGTAAAAGTCGAACCGTTGGCCGAATTGCTCAAAATTTCGAATTCCAACGGTTCTCCGGTTTTTAAATTGACCATTTTACCGTCTTTAAAATCATAACCGGCCGATTTTAATAAGGCGACGGCTTTTTTAAGATTTTCGCGGGAATTATAGATATCTTGGTTTACAACAGGCGTATATGGTTTTTCAAATACTTCCGGCGGCAGCTTATCGGCGTATTGGCGCAAAATTTCCAATTCTTTTCCTTCCGGCAATCCGGTTGCTTCCATTCCGGTATTGGTAAAATAGCTGAACAGACGCCTGTACTGATTATAAAACAGTTTTTCATTAGCCCATTCAAAGTTAAAAGCCAAACCGATGGCTTCGCGTACGCGGCGATCCTTAAATTTATCACGGCGAATATTATATGCAAAGTTCTGCAAAATCGCCGGATCATTGTGTTCGATATTTTCTTTTTTTATTTTGCCGGATTTAATCAAGTCATTATCATAACCCGTCATCCAGATTTTAGCGATATACTCTTCTCGGGCATCGATGGCACCGGAAAAAAGAGCCTGCAACGTCACCGTCGTATCCTGATAATAATCATAGCGGACAACATCAAAATTATCAAAGCCGCGCTGAACCGGCAAATCTTTACCCCAATATTGAGGATTTTTATGTAGTTCGACATATTTATTAACCTGAAAATCTTTCACAATGTACGGACCACTGCCGAGAGGCACCTGCAAAGTCGGTTTATCGAAATCCCGACCTTTCCAGTCTTTTGCCGAAAAGATGGAAAACTGCGATAAAATCAGCGGCAATTCCCTGTTTTTTGTTCCCGACTTAAAATAAAAACGCACTTCGTGATCATTGATTTTTTCAACATGATCGACATCGGCATAATACATTCTGTATATCGGCGAGCCTTTTTCGATAATAGAATTAAAGCTGAAAACAACATCTTCTGCCGTTACCGGCGAGCCGTCGGAGAAGCGGGCATTTTTATTTAGAATAAAGCCGATATACGACTTATCTTCCGGTAAATCGAATTTTTCGGCCAGAAGCGGATAAACCGTGAACGGATCATCAACCGGTGACGTTCCGAGTGTTTCAAAGCTTAACGGCGCAACAAACGTTGCGGCTACACCTTTGAAAATATACGGATTGAAATTATCAAAAGTTCCGTAGGCCGGCAGAACAATTTTACCGCCCTGCGGCGCATCCGGATTAACATAGTCAAATGACTTAAAATCGCCGATATATTTCGATTCGCCGTATAAAGCGATTTTATCGGTCACGGCGGCATCGGCCGTACCGATAAAGCTCAGCGCAAACAGGCAAAACAGACTATTTATTATATTTGCTCTCATCTGTCCAACCGCCGAAAGGATAAACCAAATCCTCATTATCATCCTTTGTATCCGGAGTTTTTTCAGCCCTTAAGCTTGGTTCATCGTCACTGCGATTTGCAACGGAGCTCAAATGCGGTTCTGTCGGCGTTGCAGCACTGACCGACGACTTATAAGCTCGCAGACTGGCCAACGTATCTTCGGCACTGCCAAATGTTGAACCGGAATTCAAAACCGGCTCTGAAATACGACTTTCGCCTAATGACGGCTCCGTCTTCTCGGGAGCAGCCGTCGACAGACCGGAAAAAGGAGTGCCGTTATTGTCGTCAACCGTCAAGTCATCTTTATCCTGAAAACTGTTCTGCAATGCCTGAAAGAACGGATCTTGTTCCTCAACATCATCGTCCGCCTCATCATTTTTGCGGCGGAACGGATTAAGGCGCGAAAAGAATGATTGCCTCGGTTCAGAAACTTCCTCATTTTCGTCATCATCTTTATCAACATTTATAATTGTTTCGTCGGCCTTTGGTTCCTGTATTGTTGCAATCTTCAAAACCGACGCATAATCTTGAGCTTTTTCTTTTGATACGAGCGGTTTTTCTTTAACTTCGGCCCTGAGCTGGCTTGCATTTTCACTGAGAGGTGCGATAATAGAGTAAACTTTTCCGAATACACCTGTTTCAATCATATTCAAAAACACCCGATCTCGGTCATGTTTTTCCAGAAGTTGCATCAAATTTTGATAGCGCGAACAAAATTCTAAAAGAGAACCGCGAAAGACTTTGTCACGCCCGACTTTTTCACGCACCCACGCATCAAATGTACTCTGGTTTTTACTGGCATCCAAAACGGCTTTACCCAACGCCCATTTTTCACCGCGCCGAACACGCTGCCAAAGCTGATCCACCTGAGCCGATGAGGCAATATTGCAGCGCTGGATAACTTCACCCAGAGCTTCATTCATATCGTTAATAAATACATCAAATTTGTTTAAGACAAACCCGTCTTTAATTTCGTGCTCGGCATCAAGCATAACCCGCACAACCAAATCGGTATAATCCTGATTTTTTTGCAATTGTTTCAAAAGTTCATTTTGTTTACGGCTCATGCCGCGATTAACCAAAAACTGATTAACATAGCCGAATACCGACCAAATAACCAATATCGGCAAAAAAACGACCGACAAAAAGAGGAGCATATCCTGAGAACTTTGTTCCCATAAATTTTCATCCATCAACTTTGTATTAACAAACATCACGGCATAAATCAGCCAGCTTACGGAAGAAAAAACAGCTGCAAAAAAAGCAAATACCAGCATTTTATTATCCTTTATTCACCCCGAAATACATTAACAGTCGGTATTATATTCGTTTTCATTGAATTTTCAAAGTTTTTTATTAAAAAATCAACAAAGATTAACAGCTTGAAAAAAAAACTAAACATTTAAAAAAAATGTGTTACACT
>CAMVHF010000110.1 GCA_947167235.1 uncultured Alphaproteobacteria bacterium | reverse complement strand
TGACCTGTAATAGGACAAAGGCTCGTAAACTCAGGACAATTGAATTTTACGAAACCATGTCAGAGCTTGAATATGAAATCAAGATGGTTTTAGACACTCTTTCGGATGCAGATAAAGAAAAGCTGAAAAAATATCTTACCCGCTTAACCAAAGGTAAAGTTCAATTTACCAAAAAAAGAAAATACAGCATCAAAGGTCTTCGAGCCGTCGACGCCAAATGTCGGGAAATTTATGACTTATAGCTTTTATCTTGATTTTTTGAATTATATTGTTATGATACACGCGAATTTAAAATAAGAGTGCATCATGGCAGAAAAAGCGGAAATATTAAAAAACTTGGATGAAAAATACAAATACGGCTTTGTTACGGATATTGAAGCCGATACCGTTCCGTGCGGTTTAAATGAAGATATCATCCGCCTGATTTCCGCCAAAAAAAATGAGCCTCAGTGGCTGCTGGAATGGCGCTTAAAAGCCTATCGCCATTGGTTGACTTTAACCGAGCCGTCATGGGCAAAACTCTCTTATGATAAAGTTGATTTTCAGGCCTTGAGCTACTATGCCGCACCGGTGCAGAAAAAACAGCCGAAAAGCTTAGATGAAGTCGATAAAGATTTGCTCGATACCTATAACAAACTCGGTATTCCGCTTAAAGAACAAGAAGCTTTGGCCGGCGTTGTTGCCGTTGATGCCGTGTTTGACAGCGTATCGGTTGCCACCACTTACCGCGCACAGCTGGCGGAAAAAGGCATCATTTTCTGTTCGATTTCCGAGGCCATCAAAGAACATCCGGATTTGGTGCAAAAATATTTGGGTTCGGTTGTGCCGTACACCGATAATTTTTATGCCTGTTTGAACTCCGCCGTGTTTACCGACGGCTCGTTTGTGTATATTCCGAAAGGTGTCAAATCCCCTATCGAACTGTCGACTTATTTCCGTATCAATGCCAAAAATACCGGTCAATTTGAGCGCACGTTGATTATCGCCGAAGATGACAGCTATGTTTCGTATCTGGAGGGCTGTACCGCACCGCAGCGCGACGAAAATCAATTACACGCCGCCATTGTTGAAATTGTGGTTATGAACAATGCCGAAGTTAAATATTCTACCGTCCAAAACTGGTACCCCGGCGATAAAGACGGTAAAGGCGGCGTTTATAACTTTGTAACCAAACGTGCCGCTTGTCGCGGGGTTAATTCTAAAATTTCGTGGACACAGGTGGAAACCGGCTCGGCCGTCACCTGGAAATATCCGTCGTGTATTTTGCAGGGCGATAATTCGGTCGGCGAGTTTTATTCGGTTGCCATTACGCATAACAAGCAACAGGCCGATACCGGTACCAAAATGATACACATCGGCAAAAACACCCGTTCGAAAATTATATCCAAGGGTATTTCCGCCGGATTTTCGAATCAAACTTACCGCGGCTTGGTAGATGTCGGCGCTAACGCGGACAATGCCCGTAACTATTCGCAGTGTGACAGTTTGTTAATCGGCTCGACCTGCGGTTCGCATACCGTGCCGTATGTACGTAATCGCAATAAATCGGCGGTTTTGGAACATGAAGCAACCACATCAAAAATCAGCGATGAGCAATTATTCTATTGTCAACAACGCGGCTTAACCGAAGAAGAAGCTATCGGCTTAATCGTCAACGGTTTTTGCAAAGAAGTTATGCAAAATCTGCCGATGGAATTTGCCATCGAGGCCGCAAAACTTATTAACATCAGCTTGGAAGGAAGCGTCGGATAATGGAGGACCGATCGGTGTCATTCTGAACGAAGTGAAGAATCCATATAAGATACCAATGAACAAAAGCGCTTATACATATATCTTAGCCAGTCGCAAAAATGGTACTCTTTATGTTGGAGTCACAAGTAATATCATTTATCGCATCTACGAGCATAAAAATGGTCTTATTGACGGCTTCACTAAGAAGTATGATGTAAAATTATTAGTTTACTTTGAAGTTTTTGATGATATAACAGAAGCTATAAAAAGAGAAAAAGTCATAAAGGGTTGGACCAGAAAAAAGAAGATTGATTTAATTGAAAGTATCAATAAGGATTGGAAAGACTTATATGACTATTTACTGTAAATGTAATATGGATCCTTCGGCTTTGCCTCAGGATGACGAGTTTTTAGAAGGGAGTGTCGGGTAATGGAAGTTAATCCGGATGAATTGTATCACCGCACATTGCGCGTTTGGGGTAAAGAACCGCAAATGTTGCAGGTTATTGAAGAAATGTCGGAACTGACAAAAGAAATTTTGAAAAACGTCAACCGCAAAAAAGACAATATTAAAGAACTTATCGAAGAAACCGCCGACGTTGAAATTATGCTCGGACAGCTTAAAGTCTGTTACGATATCGAAAAACAGGTCGAGTCCTACAAAGCCGATAAGCTGAAAACCATACAACAAAGATTAGATGATTGGGAAAAGAAAAAATAATGGCTGAACCGATTTTAGAAATTAAAAATTTATCCGCAACCGTTGCCGGTAAGGAAATTATCAAAAACTTAAATCTGACGATTAATGCCGACGAAGTGCATGCTCTTATGGGACCGAACGGTGCCGGAAAATCGACGCTTTCTTATGTTTTAACCGGAAAACCGGACTACGAAGTTACCGGTGGTGAAATTCGTTTTTGCGGTAAGGATTTATTGGCAATGAAAACCGATGAACGTGCTTCAGCCGGTTTGTTTTTGAGTATGCAATACCCGGTAGCCATTCCGGGCGTTGCTACCAACAATTTCTTAAAACATGCCGTTAATGCCAAACGCAAATACGAAGGCCTGCCGGAACTTGATGCCGCCGAATTTTTAAAACTGTTGCGCACGGAAGCTAAAAACTTAAATATCGGTGCCGATATGCTTAAGCGCGAAATTAATGTCGGTTTTTCCGGCGGTGAAAAGAAACGTATGGAAATTTTGCAAATGAGTTTGTTAAAACCGAGTTTGGCTATTTTGGATGAAGCCGATTCCGGTTTGGATATCGATGCCTTAAAACTGGTTGCCGACGGTGTAAACAAACTGCATAATGAAACCAATGCTTTGTTAATCATCACTCACCACTTGGATTTACTCAACCATATTGAGCCGGATATCGTCCATATTTATGCCGACGGACACATTATCAAATCCGGCGATAAGAATTTGGCAATTGAGCTGGAAAAATCAGGTTACAAAACATTTGTGGACGCCGAATAATGAGTTTAACCGAGCAAAACATAACCTTGTGGGGCGATGATATTCCGTGGCTGGCCGGTTTAAGAGAAAAAGGCTTAAATGCCTTTAACAAAGCCGGATTACCGACCGCCAAAACCGAGGCTTGGAAATATTCCTTCAAAGCTGTCGGGCAAACTGAAAATCTGCAAATTGATACCGCACCGCATGAATGTGACGGTCATTGTCATCATCTACATGACTTGCCTTTTAAAGCATATCAAATTCATGTTTGCGACGGCAAACTGCACGGCGAACATTTTGATTTACCGCAAGGTGTCAGCTTAAAACCATTGGTAGAAGCCATTTACGACGGCGATGCCAAAGCCTATTTGAATAAATCTTTTGAAGCGGAAAAATTTCCGTTTGCCGCACTTAATACCGCCTATCTTGAACATGGATTTATGCTGGTTATCGAACGCGGTACGGTTGTTGATGAACCGATTTTCATCCGCTATCACAACGAGCATACAACAAATACCTTTAACAATATTCGCAACCTTATAGTTGTTGAAAGTCGTGCCAAAGCCGAAATTATCGAATATTTTGACGGCAACGGTATCGGTAATATTAATAACATCGTCAATGAAATTTTCTTGAGTACCGACAGTTCGCTGCAACATTATAAACTGCAAAGCGAATCGGCTTCGACACGACATATATCATTCAACAGCATTCAGCAAAAAAGCGGCAGTTCGTACAAATGCTTTGTGGCGCAAAAAGAATGTACTCTGGCGCGCCACGAAAGTTATATTAAATTAATGCAGGAAGGCGCTTCGGCCGAAGTTAACGGCATTTATAAGTTAAATTCCGACGGTGTTTCGGATATAACGACCAATATCCGCCATTTGGCGCCGCACACAATATCGAATCAGTTGGTAAAAGGTGTGGTTGACGGTCATGCCAAAGGCGTTTTTCAGGGGCAGATTCATATTGCACCGGATGCCGAGCAAACCGAAGGTTACCAATTGCATCGCGCATTGTTGCTCAGTGATGAGGGCGAAGTCGATTGCAAACCGGAGTTGGAAATTTTTGCCGATGACGTTAAATGCTCACACGGTGCCACCTGCGGCGATTTGGATAAAGAACAACTGTTTTATATGCAATCGCGCGGCATAAATATCAATGATGCGCGTCGCATTTTAATTGAAGCCTATTTGCAGGAAGTTTTGAACAAAATCGATAATTCTGCCGTTGCCGAATGGATTAAAGCGCAGTTTTAATCAGTTTCTTGTTGTTCGTTTGCGCGCTCCAAGGCTCGAAACAAAGCCGGACGCATAAATTTGCCTTGCCAAATTCCGCGTCTTGCCGCTTCAGCCTCATCTTGCCT
>CAMVHF010000109.1 GCA_947167235.1 uncultured Alphaproteobacteria bacterium | reverse complement strand
AACCATCAATAATACCGGTAACGGCAATGTTTATGGTTTAACCCAAGACGGCGGAAACAACGGATATTATAATGCATATGCTTTGCGCGGCGGAACAGCTTTAGGATATGTTGATATAACCAATAAAGGAGATGGCGATGTACTCGGCAGCAGTTATAATGCTTATGTCGGCGATGAAGCAACTGCATATGGTTCAATTCGGATTAATAATGAAGGGAGCGGAACAGTAAAGGGAGTATCGCAAGATAATGCTTATCTTACTGGTTCGGGAGCTGTTTATGGGTATATCTATTTAACTAATAACGGCAGTGGCGATACTATCGGTACAACATCGCGTAATGTTGATATAGCTTATAACATTGATAATACCGGTTATGCTTATGGTTTGATTGACATTGTAAACAAAGGGAATGGTAATGCCTATGGAGTAAAAGGTAGTTCTAATGTTTATGGCTATAATTCACAGCTACCGCTCGGGAGTTTCATCGGCCGCATTAAAATAACCAACGAAGGTATAGGTAAGGCTTATGGTATGTCAGCTTCCAATTCCAATAATGTTTATGACAATGGTGTCGGTTATATTGATATAATTAATAATAGTACCGGTACGGTTTATGGCATGTATGGAAAGAGTATAAGTACAATCAATACATATAATTCTACCCAAGGACAATCTTATATTAGGGTTATGAATCTTGGTGATGGCACAAGTTATGGTATGTATGGTAAATCTGCTGATAATCATACAATATCAAATTATTCTGCGGGTGAGGATATTAAATCATCAATTGAAATGGTTAATCAGGGTAATGGGATAGTTGTCGGAATGTACAGCAGTTCAAGTTATTATTATACGAAAGCATCTAATTCCGGCGAAATTAAAATCCATAATTTAGGAAGCGGTACGGCAATCGGTATGTATGTTTCCGATACGGAAAGTTCTAAAAACTATCATTATTATAATCATGAAAATTCCGGCACGATTACGATTGATCGGGTTGCTTATACTTATGACAATGGTACGGATGACACTTCTGATGATGTTCAATACACACCTGTTTCAGAACGTGGCGGCCGAGCGATAGGTGTTTATGTGGCCAACGGAACTTCATTTACCAATTCCGGCACAATTAATATCAATAATGCTGACAAGGCCTATGGCATTTATGTTGAAAGCGGCGGCGCGGTCAAAAATACCGGAAACATTTATATTGACGGTGCTTTACATAACGTACAATGTTCTAAAGTCATTGATGAGTATTGTGATGCTTGTACCGGTATATGGCTGGGTCGGGGAACACTTTTCCAAGATGGCATATTAACAGCAAGTTTTCTTAATTTTAACAGTCTGGGGGGAACAGTTGTAGCATCGGCTTCATCTCAGTTTATTGTAGAAGGTAAGATTTCCGGAGATTTAGCAATTAATAACAATGTGATTACAAATGGTTTTGACACGACCTATTCGGTTAAAGATATGATTCAGGCTGCCGATGTATCCGGTTTGAATTTGATTTCGCAATCGGCTCTGTTTGATGCCAAACTCGTCAATGATACCGATGCCGTTATGACAATGAAGTCGTTTAACGATGTTGTTGATAATAAATCGCTGGCCGGTTTCTTGGCTAAAAACTATCAGGCCGAGAACAACGAAGCCTTCTTTGCGATGCTCAAAGGTCAGGAAAGCGTATCCGGTTTGAACAGTGCTTTGAACGATATTTCCGGTCAAAAGATGTTTAACCGCATGGCATTTGAAGACTTTAACATGATGCGTGAATTGAACTTTGATATGAACAACAATATCTTCAATACGACCGAAAACCACTTTTATATCGGCGGTGATGTTGCGCCGCTGCATATTGACGGTAACGGTACAACGTCGGCACGTTACGCTTTGTTAAACAATGTCGAAGGTCGTCGTTCGGTCGGCTTCGGGGTTGCCTTCACCGATTTGAACAGTTCTGATCGCAAGGGCGACAACCGCCGTGATGAAACGATGTTCCAAGCTTCGATGCCGATGGGCTACAAAACGCACGGCTTCAACTTTATCACGGCGCCGCGTTTCGGCTATGCTTACGGCACTTATGATCGTAAAGGTTATAAAGGCGAAAATGTTGACGGCACGCTTGAAAAGCACTTGTTCGGCGTGATGAACGAGGTCCGTTATCCGTTAGAATTGGCTGGTTGGAAAGTCGCACCGACGGCTGAATTGAATATGTTGAGCTACCATATCAAAGGCCGTGAAGAACATTCGGATTACGCCTTAAATATCAAATCGCAGACCTTATATTCGGTTGAAAGCGGTTTAGGTATGGCGGCCAATAAAGATATCAAACTCGGCAAAGAAGCCAAGTTGAGCTTCAATACCGGTATCGGTTTGTATCATGAGTTTGGCGATCCGTACGGATTAAAGCTCGGCGTAGAGGGTATGGACGGTAGTTTCAGACTGCAAAACGAGCATGGTCGTGATCGTGCGGTCATCCGCAGCGGCTTTGACTACAATTGGCAGGATTTGAATATTTACGGTAAGATATCATCATACATCGACCATGAATACAGCACCGCCGCCGATGTCGGCCTGAAATGGAAGTTCTAAAAAGTCAGAAAGCCTCCGATTAACGGAGGCTTTTTTATATTATAAGGCATACGATAATCCGAGCAGTCCGGAATTATCATAGAAGTCTTGGCGGAAATTGCCTAAATAACTTAAGTTCATTGTCAGTTTTTCAGACAGTTCGGACGTTACCCCTGCCCCGATTTGAAATCCCATACGATTAAGGCGCTTTCCTTTAACAACGTAATTTTCACCACCGGCAACGTTAACAATGGCATTATCGCGATTGCTGACAAAGTCATAACTCAAACCGCCGTACAATTCCGGACGGAATTTCAAACATTCGTGCCAATACAAATCTTTAGATATATTTACCCCCAGTAACCCTGTAAATATATCCATATTTTTACCCGATACATATTGATCGGCACCGTCTTTATAGCCGTGACGTTTGATATAATTATAGCGCAGTCCCATTTGTGGAGTCAGATCTATCTGAGACCAACTGTATTTATAACCGGTCAAAGTCTGCATACTCAGCATATCGGCATGGTACTTGCCGCGAATAGTTTTGACCGGTGCTTTGTTTTTATCGCGATACGTCGATTGACCGTACGCAATCATACCGTTTAAAAACATGGCATTCGGTTGGTATTCGGCATAAATAAAGCCGGTATTTGATCTGGCTTTATTCTTGCGTTTATGACCGTCGACATCTGCGGCATCATATTGATAGCCGGCTCCCATTTTCATGTGTGCCGTCATCTGTTTTTCTACACCGACAATACCGCCCATTCCATCAATATCAAATCCGTATGTATCCGGTCTGTTATCCAGTTTGGTATACCCGTAATAAGTGTCCGCCCACACCGACACACCGTGCCACATATTATTTGACGATGTTGTTGATTTATGACCTAAATCACTGCTGCGCAATTGCTTGTTAATTGCCTCAAACAAATGATTATTCATATTTGTTGTCACAACCTGCGTAACTGGTGCATTACTCGGTGTTGCCGGATTATTTTCCGCATACGCCGGCAATGCCGCCGCCAACATCGATAAATTTAATAAAGTACATTTTTTTAAAACACTGCCGTATCGGTGTGTTAAGAAACCTAATGCAGATTTTGTATATTTCAACATTTTATTTTCCTTTCTGTAATTACAACACTTCAGATATATTGATTAATCTGCCGATTTAAAGAGGACGCGCCTAAAATCATATTGACAAAAAATATAAATTTGCTATCATAGCGGCAATAAACTAATTACTTATATATATGAAACAGATCGATTTAACCTCCAAACCTTGGCAAATGGCCAAGATTGTACTTGATTTTTTCAAGCAGGAAACCACATGTATGGACGAACAAGGTAACTTGGTTATTAATCCTCGTTATGTTGTTGCTATCGATGATGATCCGATTTCTGCGGCGTATGCGGTTAAAATTGCCCATCTGGCTCGCCGACAATACAAAGAATTTGTCAACCCGATTATTATTTGTTGCGGCGGCAGAGGCATGCTCTCGAAATACCTCAACGTTACACCGGACGGTATAGAAATGAGCGAAGGCGAAAAATTGGCATTCGTTGCCCGTAATTTTGCCTATTACCAGAATGTCAAAATTCTGGATCACGGCAACAATACCGGTGCCAATATCAAAGAAATCATCGACTATCTCGCATCGCGACACGACGAGAATGCCCCGATTATCTTCTGTCCGACACAGCGAATGAGCAAACGCTTGGAACGTACGGTTGCTTTTTCAGACCGACAGTTCCCCGGAACGCTTCCGCTCAACGCCTATTACTATGTTCATGGCGAAAGTATCGAAGACATCTTACAGATCTACAATGGTAAAGGCTTGGCCGACGGTCTCCCTTTGCTCTCAGAAGCTGCCGCTCTATATGATCGTACCGGAACCGGAAAATACGACGATATCTATATGGAACCGTTGGATATTCCCATTCCGCCCGAAGTTGTCGAAGCCGGAGAGTATTTGAAAAAACACTATCCGATCCGTGTATC
>CAMVHF010000108.1 GCA_947167235.1 uncultured Alphaproteobacteria bacterium | reverse complement strand
ATCGATCGCGATAAGGCCATGGCCGGCTTTACAAATGACGACTTCAATCTGCATCTGCAAGAACTGAACAACAAAGCCGCTCATGATTATAATTTGGAAAGCCATCCTTTGAGCGCAGCAGAAATGCAAAGTAAATTAAACGCCAACTTGGTCGAAATGGGTGTGTTACAGCGAAGCGGTCCGACAACACCGGCACCAACACCGACACCGGAAGCCCAAAACAATGAGAATACGACTTCAAAACAAACACATGCCCAAGAGACACCTGTTGTCAGACAGCAGCAAAGTGCAACACGGCCGGATACAAACTTTATACCGGATGAACATATTACGCACACAAACAACAGCACGACAGACCGAAAATATCACGATAACAACCGTGTTGCCATTGAGCAAACAACCGACCATCGCGGCAATAAAAATACCACATTCTTTGATGAAAACGGTAACAAAACCCAAATTGTCAAGGAAACGATTGACAGCCAAGGCAACTCGCATGTTCAAACCTTTGACGGCAATGGTGTTAAACAATCTGAAAATATCCGTATCGAAGGCTCAGGCGGTCAGGTTTCCGAACAATATAAAACCTTTGATCAAAACGGCAATGTAACGTCCGAGGGTAAAATCTTGTATGACAAACAAGATAAAGATCGTATTGTATCGGAACACATCGATCATGCCGACGGCAAGAAAGTTGATTTGGAATACAATAAAAACGGTAATGTATCTTCAGAAACCACGACCGACCGTCACGGCACGGTACAGTACCGAACATTCCACGAAAACGGCCAAATTCTTAAAGACGGCATTACACAAACCAACGGAGATTCTGTAGAATACAGATATGACGAAAACGGCACCAAGCTGTCCGAAACAAGTACCAATCTTGACGGCAGCCGCTCCGTCAACAAAGAATTCTTCAATAACGGTGACTTAGCTTCCGAACATATTGTCGATAAAAACGGAAACGAAACCTCTCGAACATTCTATGAAGGAAATAAGATTCATACCGAAAGAATAATTAATCAAGACGGCAGTTCATTACAGTACACCTACGATCAAGACGGCAATATTATATCCGAACAATCGACCAAATTAGACGGTCATGCCTCTGTTAAGAGAGAATTCTATCACGGCGGACAGATGCAGACCGAACAGGTAACGGACCAAAACGGTGATCAACGTTACCAAACATTGTACGAAGACGGCACAACCCGAACAGAAGGTATTATTGAAACCAACGGCAGCTCGGTCGAATATACTTATGATCAGGAAGGTCGAAAAGTATCGGAAGCCAGTAATAATCTTGACGGATATGAATCCGTAAACCGTGAATTCAATGCCGAAGGCAATATGACGTTCGAACGTACACATGACAACGAAGGTTATGATTCTGTCCGAACATTCCACGAAAACGGAACCGTTCGAACCGAGTCTCTAACCAACGAAAAAGGCGAACAATTGAGTTATACTTATGATGAACACGGTAATCAAATTGACACACCTAAAGATGAGGAAAATAACTCAGCCGAACCGAAATAGGTAAACTCCTAACAACTTATATGCAAAGCCTTAAATAAAGTTAATAGAACGACAAAATCACCAAACTTCCATTGATTTTGTATATAAGTTGTTTTTTACCTTGCATTTTCAATTAATATACTTATTATGAAAAGTAGTTTTGAAGATGTTTAATTAGAGGCTGACAATGGAAGAAATTATTTTCCCTAATCAAATCAGAATGCACAGAAAATTACACGGTATGCCTATGCAGGAATTGGCAGACCATTTAGGTGTTAGTTTATCGGCAATATCAAAAATAGAAAAAGGCTATCGTCGTTTGAATCAGGAACAACTGATTCAAGTTGCCGAATTATTGGATTGTTCGCTGAAAGATTTATATGTCAACGAGCAAAATTCGCAACAAGATGTTGTTCAGGCATGGAAACGTGAACAGGAAAGACGTTGTAAAATCAATCAGAATGCCGGTTTAAAAACATTAGGTGCCGGTTTACGTCACATTCGTACCGACAAAGGTCTGACTCTGATTGAGGTTGCCGAAAATGCCGATATGACCTTATCGGTATATCACCGTATTGAAATGGGGCAACGTGAGGTATCCGACAAAGAATACCGTAACATTGCCAAGGCTTTGGGGATGCCTTTGGATAAATTAAAGGCGGCCATTCAGCAATTGGCCGATGACGGACAACTCGAAGATATTATCGAGCATAATGATACACGCTATAAATTGCTCAACAACGCGCGTTATTCCAATATGTCATCCGAAGCCGGCGACGGTGATTCGATAATGATTCCTGTATATGGTATCGGTAATGCCGAAGGAAATATTATCTTAAACAAAGGCGGTACCTTAAAAGAAATTAGCTGCCCTACCCAATTGCAGCACAAACCTGACATTTATGCCGTCAATTTATGTACGCGCCGTTTAGGTTCTCTTTTATCAAACCGTTCTGTTTTAATCATTGATCCGAATGAGATTGTCAGTGCCGGTGATATTGCCCTGTTCTACATCAGTGAAGATGAGACAAAATTGTTAAGTATTCGCGAAGATGAAAACGGACAATTATACGGATTACGCTGGAATCCTGATGAAAGAATCAATTTCACCAACAGTGATTTAACCAAAATTCACAAGGTTGTTATAATTAACCTATAAAAAATCGTAATAGCCGAAATTTTAATAAGAAATTTACTCTCTCTGATATATAATCGGGAGAGTAAATTTTTTAGTGTTGAGAGGTATTGACGTGGAAAATTCGGATGAGAGCCCTGAAGAAGCTCAAGATAACGAACAAGTCGAAGATAATATCTATGAGGATGCACCTCATGATGAAGAACAAGAAGAAAGTCCGATTCTTGTTGCACAGCGCTATTTAAATATTTTCCACCAAATTCATATTTTCAGTAAAGAAAAACGCGACGAGTTTGATGAATCTCTCTTGCAGATGAATGAAAAAACTCAAAAGTTGATGTTGACGATTCCGGGCGGTCGTATTTTGATGGAACACGTCAAAGAACTTCAAGAGCAGAGAGGTCAAAAAAGCGCTATCGGTTCACTCTTGGGGCAAAAGCCGGAAAACGCTCAAGAAACAACGGTTGCAAATCCGACAGCTCCGGCAGTTATTCCCGCAGGAACGATTGCTCCGGTCATAGCCGGCGGCAATATTAATATCGGCCCTGATTTTGCCAATAATTTAGCAACATCTCTCGCAACCGCATTTAAAAACAATAATTTAATACCCCAACAAGGCTCCGGCAACATGACCGAATTGTCTTCGGTTATCAGCCGCTCATTCAGCACCTATGCGACAAACTTACAGCAAATGACCGCCGATTTGTTGGCTAAAAACACACAACAGTTTAACGAAGTTCAAGAACGTTTACAAACGCAATTCAATACACAACTTCAGCAACAGAATCAATTTCAAGCCAAATTATTTACGCATGTTCAATCACAACTGTTGCAAGGTATGCAGCAAATGCAAAGCAGTACAACGCTGTCTACTGCGGCAGTTTCCTCAAATCAGCCTGCTGTCGAAACCGTTGCTGCTGCACCGGCACAGCAACTCAACACACAAAACAACAATACAAACTCAACAACCATTAATAACATCAATATTGATTCATCTGCCTTTGCCGGACTGACACAGACTATCAAAGAAAGTTCTGAAAAAAATCATGATGATTTTATGCACATGATTGAAGTCTTAAACAGACGCAGCGGTGAAGTAAATATCGGAAATAACACGCCGGCAGATTTCAGCGGCTTAACACAAACAATCAAAGAAAGCTCCGAGCAGAGTCATCAGGACATCATGCGTATGATCGAGGTTTTAAGCAAAAAAACAACCGAAAACAATACCAATGTTTTTAAGGACATGATGGCCTCACTAAATAAAAACTTTGCCGCCAAAAATAATGATGACATCAAACAATTGATTAATGCGCTCAATCGCAATTTCTCATCCGAAAAAGACCACAAAGAACTTCCGGTAAAGGCTATAACAACAGCCATAACCGATGCCTTAAAAGAGAACAACAAACAACAAATGGCCGCCATTAAAGCGTTTGGTGAAACTTTGTCGCAGTCCATTATCCAATCGCAAAAAGAGTTTTCAAAAACACTGGCTAAATCACAATTTGCCGTACGTCGCCCTGTCGCCGATACTGATGATATTGTTTACATTGAAGATGAACAAGAGCCGGAAAGCAATAAAAATAAATTTATTAAAGCTATCAGTGAAAAATTTGAACAGACAAAGAACAAAATCTCGCAAAATCTGACGAGCGGCGATAAATCCGATAATAAAAAAGATAACCGCAATTCTGCGACCGATAAAAATCAAAATTCGACCAAAGACAATAAAAATGATACTCCGAAAACGGAAAACGTCAAAAAAGAAAAAAATATTGATGTAAAAGTGGTTAAATCGCAAACGGCTCCTCAACCGAAGCCTGAGCCAAAACCGGAACCAAAGTCTGAACCTAAACCGCAACCAGCTCCTCAACCGAAACCGGAGCCAAAGCCGGAACCTCAACCGGCGCCGCAGCCGAAACCTGTTGAAACAAAAGAGGCACCTGTTCAGCCGCAAAACACACCGGCTTCAGATAATACCGAAACAGATAATCTCAATGATTTATTGGATATTGATTTGAAAGATGCATTCGGCGAAACAGCTAAACCGGCGGAAAAAACAAAAGAAATTGATTTAGGGCATCTGTTTGCCGATAATGATGATACCGATGATTTGGATATTTTTTATAATGGAAAATGCCATGCTGAAAAAG
>CAMVHF010000107.1 GCA_947167235.1 uncultured Alphaproteobacteria bacterium | reverse complement strand
TTTTTGCGTATTATCGCAATATTAGCTATTTTGATGCTGCATTTTTTTAATTCGACGTGGGGAATTCACAGTTTAGAATTGAATGTGCATTTGTACGATAAATTATTCAAGATGACGGCAAACGGGCAGAAGGGTGTTGAATTTTTCTTTATTCTGTCCGGTTTATTTTTCTATTTGGGAATGGCAAAAGATTCTGCGCTGTCTTTGTACGATTTTATCCGTAAGAAAATCATTCGGATGTGGCCGGTTTTGGCGTGGGCGGTTTTGCTTGCTTTCATATTATCTTTATTCGGTCTTGTGAAGTTTTACTATTGGGACAATATCTATGCTTTATTGTTTTTAAACGGCACGGCTTTGCAAGGCAATTTCGGAAATATCAGCCCATCGTGGTATTGTTCGGCGATGCTGTTTCATTTTGTGTTGTTTTTCTATTTATATAAAAACATGCCTGAGAAATGGTTTTGGTTTATGCTGTGTGTCGGAATATATATTTCTTACGGAATAATATTGCAGGCAAAGGGCTTCCAAATAAATAATCCTCGCCAAACATTTGGCTATATATTTGATGTAGGTATGTTGCGTGCTTGGGGCGGTATCGGTATAGGTATGCTGCTCGGTTTTTGGCATAAAAATTGTGCAGAAAAAATTTCTGCATATCAGTTGAATGTATGGCAAAAAATTTTACTTTCGGCATTAGAATTTGTTTTACTGTATTTTATGATTAATAATTTGATGTTGCATAAGTTTCAGCACCGTAATCAGTTTATGTTTATTCTCGTCTTTACCGGTATAGTAGGGTGCTTTTTAATGAATAAGGGCTATATTTCAGCTTTGTTTAATCGCGAAATTTTTCCGAAACTGTCAAAGTACATCTATTCCATATTTATTACCCATCAAGTGGTTATAGACCTGTTAAAGCACAATTTATGGAAGCCGCATCGCGATTTAGTCTAAAGTTATCCGGTAATCAACATGGTTGGTACGTTTCTTGCTATAATTATTGTCGGTGTATTGACTTATTATTTGGTCGAAAAGCCGGCAGCCAAATATTTGCGAAAGAAATGGTTCGGTAAATAGTTCAAAAAAAATCCTCGCTGATTAGCGAGGATTTTTTTATTTGTTATTATCGAAGAAATTACTTCAATTCAACTTTAGCACCAGCTTCTTCTAATTTAGCTTTCAAAGCTTCGGCTTCGTCTTTAGCAACGCCTTCTTTAATGGTCTTCGGAGCGCCTTCTACCAAATCTTTAGCTTCTTTCAAGCCTAAACCGGTAATAGCACGAACTTCTTTAATAACGTTGATCTTGTTTGCACCGGCTTCGGCCAATACAACATCAAATTCTGTCTTTTCTTCAGCAGCAGCGGCAGCACCGGCACCGGCACCAGCAACAGCTACGGCAGCAGCGGCGGAAACGCCCCACTTTTCTTCTAACATTTTTGCTAAATCAGCTGCTTCCATAACGGTTAAAGCTGATAATTCATCTACTAACTTGGCTAAATCTGCCATTTTTTTTCTCCAAATAAAAAATTAAATCTCAAATTTATTACTAAAAAACTTTGTTTGCTCTTAAGCAGCTTCTTTTTCGCTATAAGCTTTGCATACGCGTGCAACTTTGGAAGCAGGAGCTTGCAACAGACCGATAATCTGAGCACGCAACTCATCCATAGACGGAATAGAGGCAAGCTGTTTAATATCATTAAGTGTCAAAGCCTTATCAGACAATGCACCGCCGACAATAACGAGCTTTTCATTTTCTTTTGCGTATTCAACACAGGCTTTGCAAGCAGAAAGCGGATCATCGGCATAAGCCATAATGATCGGGCCTTTGAACATATCTGCCAAATTTTCAAAGTTTGTGCCTTTTACGGCAAGACGAGCAATACGGTTTTTAGTAACTCTGATAGAAGCACCGGCTTCACGAACTTTGTTTCTTAAAGCATCAGCTTCTGCAACTGTTAAGCCTTTATATTCAGCTAAAACAACAGAGCCGGCCTTAGAGAATACTTCGTTTAATAAGCTCAGTAATTCTGTTTTTTCTTCGCGGTTCACTTATTGTCTCCATACGAATTTTCCTGCATAACGCAAGAAGTGTTACCAAAACCCACATAACAACCGCTATGTGGAACCCAAACCTGTCCGAGGAGAAAAGATTAAATTAAATCGAATCAATAAAATCAAGTTCACTCCGTCTGCGCGGGAAATTAAGGCTTGTCTGTTTAACAGAGCTTGCCACCCACGGTCTTGGACAGCGATGAACACAGCAAATTTGCATTCATTGAGTGCGTATATATAGCATAAAACCGCTAATGTCAAGTAAAAAATGCAGCCGTTTTTTTATTTTTTTGTTACGTGAAATATGTGTTTGACTTAAAACAAAAAAAGTTGTATATTAGCATGGAATTTTAATGATAAAAAAATGTGTATAAATGTGTAAAATAATATTATTTTTACTAAAAATTAAGAGCTACGTTTGTAGTATCTGAAATATAGGAATCTCTATCGAAGACGGAATTGATGAAAAGATTTGTAACGTTTGGAATTATTTGCATTTTAAGCATATTGGCTTCGCCAATAGTATCGGCTGCGCCGTGTCGTTATGCTGATCAAATATATTCGCAAGCGGCTAACGGTGATCAAGCCGGTCTTAAAAATACCGAAAATAGAGGAATAGATCTTGATACGGTTGGTTGTGACGGTAATACGGCAATATGTAAGGCTGTATTAAACCGCGATTACTATGCTTTCAGAATTCTGGATTTGGCCGGTGCAGACACGTCTCCTTCTTGTTTGAAGGCGATACCTGCAGCCCGTTTGGCACAATTCGAAAAAGTTTATGCTTCATATTACGGATCAAACTTTAATTGGTCAGCAGGTTTCGGATGGAAAACCGGTGCTGTTTTGGGCGTCGGCGCTGTTGCCGGTGTGGCACTCGCTGCCGGAGGCGGCGGTGGAGGTGGTGGCGGCGGTTCGTCAACGGATTGTTCTAAAACACCTTGTGCAAAAGGATGTTATAAAGATCTTACTTGTCAAATCGGTTCTGTGTGCGCCGAATATAATAAGTGTGGCGGTTGCGAAAGATGTATTGAACAAAATATTCCGCATTGCTCGGTTTATAAGCCGCATGAGAATAAGTGTAAAATTTGTGAAAATATGTTTTACCCGAATGATTCGGGTAAATGCGTTAGTATTACCGTCGATAATTGTCAAAAAAGCGATGGCGTAAATAATGCCTGCAGTGTATGTGAGACGGAATATAATCTTAATGCCGGAAACTGCTATAATGATCAAGATTATTGTACCGATGTGTTGGATATGGGAACACCGATTTGTGATCCTGCTCAGGTCAAGTCATATTGTACGTTGCAACGCGGCGGAACTGACGAAGATTATTGGAACTGTATCGATGATGAGGTTACACACTGCCGTTCTAAGGACCCGTCAACCGGTGAGTGCTTAAAGTGCGCTTCCAAATATTATCTGGAGAACGGTGTTTGCCATGAGATTCCAAACTGTGCTTTAAGTAACGGTACCGATAATGCCTGTACGGTTTGTGAAGCAAATTATAACTTAAATGCCGGACAATGTTTCAGTGATGAAGATTATTGTAAAGATGTGCTTCATTTAGATGCGCCGGTTTGTGCGGCAACGCAAGATAAAGCTTATTGTATGTTGGCACGCGGAGGTACCAATACAAATTTCTGGACTTGTACCGGCGATGAGGATGCAAACTGCTTAATTAAAGATAATACTACCGGAGAGTGCAGTCAATGTAATAGCGGGTATTATCCTAATCATAAAGGGATTTGTGTCTTAATTGCCGCATCGCATTGTGAAACCAGTGACGGTGTACATAATACTTGCGATACTTGTGCCAGCGGATATTATCCGAATGGTGCAGATTGTGAGAAAATAAGCCATTGTACAAACAGTGATGGAACTGAAAACAAATGTAATGTCTGTGATGGCGGTTATTATCTTGATACGGATAGTCAATGTTATAATGAGCAAAATTACTGCGCCAGAAAGGGCTATGTCGTCAATCATGCTTGTGAAACGTGGCAAACCGCCGATTTTTGTCCGTTACCTGACAGTTCGTCAAGTAGTTTATATCGTCGCTGTAATAATAATGAGATTGAACATTGTCGCGTGACTAATGATAACGGAAGTTGCAAAACTTGTGATAGTCTGTATCATCCGTCCAGCAGCGGTTCATCTTGCGAATTGATTAATTTCTATGATACCTGTCAAGCCAGTGATGGTGTTAATAATGCTTGTATTACCTGTTATTTCGGTTCTTATCCTGATGCAGCCGGAAAATGTCAGACAATAGATAATTGCGTCATCAGTAACGGTCAAGATGATGTTTGTACTAAGTGTGCAAGCGGTTACTATCCGAATAACGGTGTTTGCGAATCGATAGCTAATTGCGAAGAGAGCGAAGGTAATGCAAATGTATGTGTCACATGTGTCGATAATTATTATTTGCATACAGATCATCAATGTTATAACGAAGCTGATTATTGTTCTTTGATAGGATATAATGTCAGCGAGACTTGTAAAAGTTGGCAAAATTCAGTGGCATGTCCGTTGCCTAATGGTTCGGAAAGCTCAAATTATCATAAGTGCCTGAATACGACTATTAGTCATTGTATGGTAGCAAAAGAAGATGGCAGTTGTCAGCAATGTGAAAATTTATATCATCCGACGGATAATGGTGCAAGTTGTACCAAGATACCTGATTCGAAGTGTGAGAGCAGCAGCGGTACAAGTGCAAGCTGCACGAAGTGTGCAAACGGGTATTATCCGGATAACGGTG
>CAMVHF010000106.1 GCA_947167235.1 uncultured Alphaproteobacteria bacterium | reverse complement strand
GCCGCTATTTACGGCGACGGTACCGGCTCTTCAGGTAAAGAAATCGGCGGTTTAGCCTTGTTGGTGGCCGATGATCCGACATCGGGTACCGTCGGCGGTATTAACCGTGCAACAACCGGTAACGAATTTTGGCGTAACCAATCATCAAGCGCTGAGATTACGAAAGATAACATTACGCAATTAATGAGTAATTTATATTACAAATGCAGTCGCGGCAACGATAAACCTGACTTAATCGTATGTGACGATGCTGTGTATGCCCTTTATGATTCGACTTTGATGGGCTTACAGCGCTTTTCGGATCCTAAAGTTGCCGATGCCGGTTTTATCAGCTTGCGTTTTAAGGGGGCTGATATGATTTATGACGGCGGTCAGGGCGGTCATTGTCCGGAAAACCACATGTATTTCTTAAATACCAATTACCTCTATTTGCGTACCCACAAAGACAGAGATATGCGTGTTATCGGCGGAGATCGTATGGCTGTTAATCAAGATGCTTTGTATCGTATTATCGGTTGGGCCGGTAATATGACTATGAGCAATGCGGCATTGCAAGGTGTTTTGATTAATACGGCAAGCGAAGGCTCATCATCAGGCAGTAATTCTTAGCCGGATAAGTGTAAAAAAGAAAAGCGGTTTAATACCGCTTTTCTTTTTGTTTATACAATATGTTATTTTATTAACTTAATTTTTTACTGAAAGGAAAATCCATGGATTTTGATTTTGCTCTTTTTAAACAAATCGTCGATACTTCGGCGGCCGATGATAAAAATGTGGCGGCTCGTTTTTACGATAAAGCCGTCAAAACCTCGGAAGTGACCCCTAACGGGTTGCCGGTTTTTAAAAACGTTACTTATATCGAAATTCGCCTCAAAGACAATTCAACCGAAGTTTTTAATCAACCGGCTTCTGCCGAGAAAATTCGCCGATTTCCGCGCGAATATGCCCTCTATAAAATGTCTAAAGAACAAATTAAAGACGGCACGCCTTTGGAACAGTTTGCTTTTATGACGGCAGCCGAGGTGGCAACCTGTAAAAATCGCGGCGTATTTACAGTGGAGGCGTTGGCCGGATTATCGGCCGAAAAAGTCAAAGATTTAGGGCTGCAAAACGAATATGAATTAGCGCGTATCTTCTTAAATAACGCCAAAAATAATAATGCCGTTGCGGCATTCGCACATCGCGAAGAAGCTTACAAAGAGCGCATAGCCGCATTACAAGAGCGCGTAAATGCCCTGCAAAGCGCCTTAGATCAATTGCAAAGCAAGAAAAAACGCTCAAAGAAAGGAGATAAAGATGAAAACAATTCTTGAAATATGTCGCGAAGTTGCCGATTTAGCGGCTGTTAAGCGCCCGAATGACTTGTTTGACTCTAACAGCCAGTCGGAAAGCATTTTTTTAAGCGTGGCAAAATCAGCGCTTGACAGTATGTTGCGTTACGGCGATTGGCAAGAACTGACCAAAGAAGGTTGTCTGATTACCGTTGCCGGCAAAACTTCATATCCGATTTACGAATTTGCGCCTGATTTTTATTGTCTGCTGAATAACACCATATTTATCAAAGACAGTCGCGAGCGCATTATCGGCTCAATCACGCCGGAGCAATGGATGCGTGATAAATATTTTTGCCATTCGGGCGCAGAGGTAAAATTTATTATTCAAAACGGACGTTTTGTGTTTTTGGAAGAGCCGATGTGCGGTCTGAAAATCCTGTTTCAATACCGCTCAAACAACATTGTTTGGGATTTTAATACATTTGAGGAGAAAAATGTTTTAACCGCCAATACCGATGTGCCGATTTTCGATGAATATCTGGTAAAACTCAATATTTTATGGCGTTGGCTCAAGCGCAGCGGTTTGGATTATACCGAAGAATTCAATGAATACGAGCGTGAAGTTAAAAAGCGTTTCGGTTCCGGTTTGGCGATGCGCGATATTAATTTAGCCTGCAGTTCGGAATTGGAAGGAGGTGTGATTATCAATGCAATCAAGATTAACAGCGAGACGGAATAAGTCATTAAGTTATACATTAATTTCACCTATTAAAGGTTTGAATGTGCGCGATAGTTTAACAGATATGGATGCCGGTTGTGCCATAACGATGGATAATTATATTCCGCTTGATACCAAGGTTGCGTTGCGCAAAGGTTACAAATTGTATGCGGCATTTGAAAGCGATGTTTCGACGTTGGCAACGTATAATGCCGGTACACATTCACGTTTTTTTGCCATTTCGGGGCATAAGTTTTGGAACATCAGTTCCGGTGCGAATGTCAGCGCGTATTCGGGGATAACGTTGGCTGAAGATCATTGCCAGACGGCACAATACAAAAACTATTTGTATTTTGTGAACGGCATTGATACGCCGAAAGTTTATTACATTGATAATCAGAACACCGAGCATTTAGAAAACTGGGGCTTTTCGGCCGAAGGGTTGACAGCATCGGCGATTGTTAACGTCAGTGTTTCGAAACAGCGTTTATGGTTTGTTGAAAAGGGAACATTGCGGGTTTGGTATCCGGAAGATGCCGGTAATATTTCAGGGACGCTTGACAGTTTTGATCTGGCTTCGGTTTGTCGTTTCGGCGGACATTTGGTGGCGGTTGCCAACTGGACACAGGACGGCGGACAGGGTATTGATGATTTAACGGTTTTCCTTACCTCCGAAGGCGAAGCCTTGGTTTATTCCGGTTCGGATATCAACGATGCCGATAACTGGAAATTGCGCGGTTCGTTTAAAATCAGCCGACCGATCGGTTATAATTGTTTGGTGCCGTATCAGGGCGATGTGGTCGTGATTTCCGAGGACGGTTATCTGCCGCTGTCAAAGGCGTTGCCGATAGATAAAGCCAATGCATCACAGATAGCTTTCAGTGATACTATTCGCGGCCTTGTTTTGGACCGTACGTCCAAATATGCCGGTAAACCCGGTTGGCAAGGCATTATTTACGGGCGCGGCGGTTATGGTATTTTTAACGTACCGGTTGCTAATCAGTTTGAGCAACATGTTATTAACGTTAATACCGGTGCATGGTGTCGGTTTACCGGAATTCGTGCACTTTGCTGGGGCGAATTTGAAAAGCGAATGTATTTCGGTGCGATTGACGGCGTGTATTTGTTTGACGAAGGTTATTCCGATAACGGTACGCAAATCGTCGGTGTGATCGAGCAGGCCTATAATAATTTGGGTACCGATACGCTAAAGAAAATCCAACTTCTTAACCCTCGGGTGAAGTCGAGTTCTCGTTTTTCGCTGGTGATTTATACCAATATGGATATGGAAACACGTTCGATTGATTATGAAGAAACCATCGGTACGACCGGTACAACCAAGTGGAATATTGCCAAATGGTCGAGCCTAGTGCAACCGTCCGGTGCCAAATGGGAAAATTCGGGCAGCACGTTTATTCGCAGCCAGTGGATAGCCAATTCTTCAACCGGCTACAAGGCAAGTATTGTTTTTAAGACCAAAACCAAAGGTAATATGATCGAATGGTACGAAACAGGTATTCGTTTTGAGACGGGGAGCGGCGTATTATGAGTGAATATGTGCAAATTCTGCTTGATGTATCGGACGATATTACCCATTGGATTTGTCGCGGCTTAAACAGTAACGAGGACTGGATAGGAAAGCATATAACGTATGGTTTTGCGCTGGACGGCAAAATGCTCGGCGGTCTGATATTTAATGATGTCAGGCGCAATCACGATGTCTGGTGGACTATATACAGCGATGACAAGCGATGGTGTAATCGTCATGTTTTGAGAACGATGTTTGCGGCGGCATTTGTTGATATCGGATGTCGCCGCATTAACGTTTTGGTGGAAACAGATAACCTTAAAAGCATAAATCTGGTTGAAAGACTTGGTTTTAAACGCGAGGGTTTATTAAGAAAATACAGTGAAAACGGACACGATTGTTACATCTACGGTATGTTGAAACAAGAATGTCCATGGTTAGAAAAGAAAGGAACAAAAAATGAGTAAATCTATCGGAAAAATGTTCAGTCCGGGGTCGACAAATAACTACGGATATGAAAATAACTATACCAATTATCTTAGAAATTATGATACTTATAATTACGACGAAACTGCAAATAATATGGCGGCAACGGCGTATGATATGAGCCAAAATTTAGGTTCTCTGCCGAATTATCAATTTAATGTCGAAAGCGGTGATGCGGCGCGTCAACGTGCCGAAGATGCCACATATCAGGCATACGTCGATAAATTGACGCCGGTATATCAGCAGCAAACATCAGATTTAAGTAATCGTTTGATTAATCAGGGTATACCGGTCGGGAGCGAAGCCTATAATCGAGCCATGCAAAATCTGCAGACTAATCAAAATGATGCGTTAAATCAGGCAGCGTATCAGAGTGTTTTGAACGGACAGAATGCGTATGCGCAAGCATTTGCCGATAATCTGCGTGCGGCACAATTTAATAATAATGCGCGTCAAAGCTACATTGATCAAATTCGTACCTTACTCGGTAATTCGGTCTCCGGTTATGAGAATATGGCGAATTTGTACAATGTTCAAAACGGGGTTCAGGCACGACAAAGAGCGGACACCCAACAGGGAATGGATAATTTTAATTCGTTCTTGGGTTCGTTTATGTCCGGTCTGGGCAAAACGCTGATTTAATCATAAATATCAATCATAACAGGGCTGTCGGTAACGACAGCCCTTCATATTTGGAAAAGGAATAGAAAATGGATATTTGGAAAAAATATAAATCACCGTTAGGCTATGAAACGAATAACGGCGGTGTAGATACGTTTGGTGTTGATCACAGTCAGTTTTCGCTTCGTGATGAGATAGA
>CAMVHF010000105.1 GCA_947167235.1 uncultured Alphaproteobacteria bacterium | reverse complement strand
ATTTCAGGCAAAAGTGCAAGAAATACAAACCGGATTATTGTCGGCTTATTTGTTGGAAGAACATTCCAATCCGATTGTTTCTGTCAGTTTTGAATTCAAAAATGCCGGTAGGGCGCATGTGGCTGAAAATCAACAGGGTTTGACCAATGTTTTGGCAGATATGCTGACCAACGGTACAGCTTCTTATCCGGCACAAAAATTTAAGGATTTAAGTGAAGAATACGGCGTAAGAATCGGATTTTATTCAACAAAAGATGTTTTTGCGGGGCACCTCATTTTCCCGAAGCAAAATAGAGAAATGGCCGTCAAACTGCTGCGTGAAGCCTTGTTAAAACCGAGCTTTGATGAAGAATATCTGGCGTTGACAAAGCATCAGCTGACCGTAGCGCTGCAAATGGCTCGGGAACGTCCGGAAAGCATTGTAAACGAAAAATTTATCGAATTTGTTTTCGGCGGTCATCCTTATTCGCGGAACACAATCGGTAAACAAGAAGATATCAATGCGTTATCGGCTGAAGATTTACGCGCATTTATGCAGGGTTATCTGGCACAGGATAATTTATTGATCGGGGTTGCCGGTGATGTGACCGCCGAAGAAACTTCTCAATTGTTAAATGATTTGTTCGGTAAATTGCCGGAGAAATCAATAGGTAAAGATTTATTGCCGCTTGAAGTTATCAGTTCGGGCGAAACCTTAAATGTCGAGCGCGAAACGCCGCAGGCAATTGTTCGCTTTGTTGTCAAAGGGACATACCGTAACAGTTTGGATTTTTATCCGTTGTATATGGCAAATTACATTTTCGGTGAGTCAGGATTAAGTTCGCGTCTTAATAAAAATATCCGCGAAAAAGAAGGTTTGACCTACGGTATTTATACAGGTCTTAATATCAGCGATGCCAGTGCCCTTATTGAGGGATCTTATGCGGTTGCACCCGAAAATTTCGCCAAATCCAAACAATTATTGTTGACCGAATGGCATAAAATGGCGGTTAACGGTGTAACCCAAGAAGAATTACAATTGGCAAAAGATGCTTTATTAGCTTCGTATAACCTGCGTTTTGCATCCATCGGACATATTTCAAATATGCTGCTTGGTATGCAAAAACATCGGTTGGGAAAAGATTTTCTGGAAAAAAGGAATGATTATATTGCGGCCGTAACTTTGAAAGAAGTAAATGCCGCCGCAAAAAAATATTTTAGTGCACAGCCCGATTTTGTAACAATCGGCGTAAAGGAGGAAAAATAATATGTTCGGAAAGAAAAACACCAAGGCGTGGAGTCAGTTGGAAAGTGTTTATAAACATTTTAAGGATACACAGATGCGTGATTTGTTTGCATCTGATGCCGCCCGCGGTGAAAAGTATTCTCTGCAACTTGACAATATGTTGGTTGACTATTCTAAAAATCGTATCGACGATGAAGTGATGCGTGCTTTGTTTGATTTGGCGCGGGAACGCGGGGTTGAAGAAAAAATCAAAGATATGTTCAGCGGTAAGAAAATCAACAAAACCGAAAATCGTGCGGTATTGCACATTGCGTTGCGCAATCGTCAAAACACGCCGATTTATGTTGACGGACGTGACGTTATGCCGCAAATCAATGAAACACTTGAGAAAATCAAAGATTTTTCCGAAGATGTGCGTTTAGGTCGCTTTTTAGGCTATACCGGTAAAAAACTGACCAATATTGTTAATATCGGTATCGGCGGTTCGGATTTGGGACCGTTTATGGTAACCGAAGCTTTGCGTCCGTACTGGGCTAAAGATATTAAATGCTACTTTATCTCTAATATCGATGGGACATCGTGTGCCGAAGTTTTGAATAATATCGATCCGGAAACAACTTTATTTATTGTCGCTTCCAAAACATTTACGACAATCGAAACTTTAACCAATGCCAAAACCTGCCGCAAATGGTTGGTCGACGCTTTGGGCGAACACGCTGTCGCAAAGCATTTTGTGGCTTTATCAACCAATAAAGAAGAAGTTGAAAAGTTTGGTATTAATCCGGATAATATGTTCCAATTTTGGGATTTTGTCGGCGGACGTTATTCAATGTGGTCGGCTATCGGTTTGATTATTGCCATCGCCGTCGGATACAAAAACTTTGAGCGTATGCTTGAGGGTGCCAATGCTATGGACAGACACTTTGCTACCGCCGATTTGGAACATAATATTCCGGTGATTTTGGCGCTTATCGGTATTTGGTACAATAATTTTTACGGGGTTCATCGCTATGGTGTTATTCCGTATGATCAGTACTTGCAATATCTGCCGTCGTATTTGCAGCAGCTTGATATGGAAAGTAACGGAAAGACCGTTACGCTGGACGGTAAATATGTCGATTATGCAACCGGTCCGGTATTATTCGGCGGTGCCGGTACCAATGTTCAGCACTCATTCTTCCAGCTGTTGCATCAAGGTTCCGAGATTGTACCGATCGATTTTATTATTCCGGCCATTTCACATAATGAAATCGGTAATCACCACCAAATTTTGGTCGCCAATGTTTTGGCACAGGGTGAAGCTTTAATGCACGGTAAAACCGAAGAAGAAGCCGCTATTGAGCTTGAAAAAGCCGGCAAGTCCGAAGCTGAAATCAATCGTCTGAAAGCGTATAAAAGCTTTAGCGGCAATCGCCCGTCGAATACGATTGTTTTGCGTAAACTCGATCCGCATACCTTGGGTATGTTGGTGGCTATGTATGAGCATAAAGTTTATACGCAAGGCGTTATCTGGAACATCAATTCGTTTGATCAATTCGGTGTTGAACTCGGCAAAAAGTTGGCTCTCAATATCTTGCCGGAACTGGAAGGAACCGCTTTCGGTGTCGAACATGACAGCTCAACTTCGGGTTTGATTAATTACATCAAAAAAATCAGAAAGTAAATAAAATGACCATTCGTGTTTTACCGTCAAATTTAGTCAATCAGATAGCCGCCGGTGAGGTTATCGAACGGCCGGCTTCGGTTGTCAAAGAGTTGGTGGAAAATGCGATTGATGCCGGCGCCACCAAAATAGAAGTCGCGCTTGAAGGCGGCGGTAAAAATTTAATTACGATAACGGATAACGGCTGCGGTATGCAAAAAGACGAGTTAGCTTTGGCGGTGGAGCGTCATGCAACTTCAAAATTGCCGACCGATGATTTGTTTTCGATTAATTTTTTGGGCTTCCGCGGTGAAGCTTTGCCCTCTATTGCTTCGGTCGCTAAGCTAACGATTACATCACGCCCCAAAGATACCGACGGCGGTTGGCAAATCAATGTTATCGGCGGGCAAAAAGAAGATGTTCGTCCGGCCGCTGCCAATATCGGTACACGGATAGAAGTGCGTGATTTGTTTTTTACCACACCGGCACGCTTGAAATTTTTGAAATCGGAAGCTTCCGAAGCCGCGCAATGTATCGAGATGTTGCAACGTATTGCTTTGGCTAATCCTTCCGTATCATTTTATTTATACAGTGACGGTAAAAAGAAAATCAGCTTAGATGCCTGTCAGGGAGAGCTGTTTGACAGTCGACAACGTCGTATAGCCGATGTTTTGGGTAAAGATTTTGAAGAAAACAGTATGCCGATTTCGGCTGAAAACGAATTTTGCAATATTACCGGAATTGTCAGCTTGCCGACGTATAACAAAGCCAATTCGTTGTCGGAATTTTTGTTTGTGAATAATCGTCCGGTGCGCGATAAACTTATTTTAGGTGCCATTAAAGGCGCCTATCAGGATATGATTATGTCCGGTCGCTATCCGGCTTGTGCCGTGTTTATCAACGTTAATCCGCGCTACGTCGACGTGAATGTTCATCCGGCTAAGGCTGAAGTGCGGTTTTATGATAACGGAGCAATCCGCAGTTTGATTGTCGGAGCAATCCGTCGGGCTTTGGATTTCGGCAGCCAGCATAGCGCCGATATCGGCGGTTTGGAACATTTGCTGCAAGAAAATATCGCTGTTCGTCAACCGGATGTAAGCAGCCCTTTTGAAGTCAATTCTTCCAGACGAGAAATGCCGCGCTTTCAAATGCCGCTAGCGCGTAACAGCAGTCCGAAAGGCGGATTTACGGCCAATATTCCGGCGCTTGATAAGCAATATTCCGTTCGGGTTGCCGATGAGCCTTCAGCAGAGACAGTTGCCGAAATCGGAGAACTCGGTTTGGCAAAAGCACAATTTCATAATACTTACATTATTTCGCAAACCGAAGACAGTATTGTGATTATTGATCAGCATGCCGCTCATGAACGGATCACGATGGAAAGACTGAAACAAAGCATGGCCGAGCATAAACGTACACCATCACAGCTTTTGTTGTTGCCCGAGGTTATAGATTTGGCGGCGGCCGAAAAAGTCGGTTTGTTGGAGTATGCCGACACACTGGCGCAATTGGGTTTGGTGCTTGAAGAATTCGGCTCAACGGCGGTTTTGGTTCGTGAAATTCCGGCTTTGCTCGGCGATACGGATGTCAGAAAGCTGGTGAAAGATTTGGCAGCTGAGATAGCCGAGTGGGGTAATGCGTACGCTTTGAGCGATAAAATTCATCATATTTGTGCAACCATTGCCTGCCACGGTTCGGTGCGTGCCGGTCGGGCGCTCAATATCGAAGAAATGAACCGCTTGCTGCGTGATATGGAAAAGACCGAACATTCAGGTCAGTGCAACCATGGTCGTCCGACGTATGTGAAAATTAAATTGGCCGATATAGAAAAACTTTTTGAACGACGTTAAAATCATTATTGACAGAGAACTTATTTAAGTACTATGTTAAAAAGAAAGGCTCGGACCGATGATTCGTTTTGCAGATTTAACATATACGAAACAAGAACTCAAAGAAGATGCGAT
>CAMVHF010000104.1 GCA_947167235.1 uncultured Alphaproteobacteria bacterium | reverse complement strand
TGAACGCAGCTTTGCAAGCGGTTGCCGCCGTTGATAAATCGTTGGGACGCGTTATGCAAGCCATTAAAAATGTAGACGGTGTATTGCTTGTTACCGCCGATCACGGTAATGTCGAGAAGATGATTGATGAAACAACCGGCCAACCGTATACGGCTCATACGGTCGGTAAAGTTCAAGCCGTATTATATAATGCACCGGCTGCCGTTAAAGGCATGGAAGACGGCCGCTTGGCCGATATTTCTCCGACTTTGCTCGATTTACTCGGTCTTGAACAGCCGGCTGAAATGACGGGACATTCTTTACTCAAAAAATAAAGGAACGAACTTTGAGAAAAATATATCTACTCATTTTTGCTTTTTTGGTACTGCCTCTTTTGAGTACGCAGGCGGTGGCAGCCGGCTTAAAAAAAGCCGATATATCGACTGCCGATGTCGCAAAAGCCGAAGCCGAGGCTCGCAAGGCCACGCAGGAAAAACAGCAAATTGAGAAACAAGCCGAAAAAGTCAAAAATGAGCTGGATATTATCAATAAAAAGCTTATTGCCGCAGCGCAAAAAATCCAAGACGGCGAAGATGAAGTGCGTAAAAAACAGGAAGATTTGGCAGAATTGCAAAAACATTTGGCCGAATCCGAAGCTAAGTTTGACCTTGAACACGGTATGCTGATTGAAACGCTTGCCGCGTTGCAAAATTTGGCTTTACGCCCGTCTGAAGCCGTATTGGTTCAGCCGCTGTCGCCGGTTGAGGTTATGCGCAGCAGTATTTTACTGCGCGGCAGTGCGCGTGCTTTGGAAGGACGTGCCCATATTATCAGACAAAGTATTGAAGATATCAGTCGTCAAAAAGAAGAAATCGCCGATCGCTTAAATGATATTGCCAACGAAAATGCCCGCTTGGCCGAGCAGCAAGAAGATATGAAAGTTCTTTCCAAGCAAAAAAGCGAGATGTACAGCAAATTATCGACACAAAGCAAAGAAGCCGGCGCGAAAGCAAAAGTTTTGGCCGGACAGGCAAACAACTTGAGAGATTTGTTGGATAAATTGGAAAAGCAAAAGAGCCTGCAAAAGAAACAAATGGCTGAAAAAGCAAGATTGGCGCGTGAACGGGCGACTGAAGAATTGCGCGCTTCTACCAATTACGGTTATAATACCGAAACGCCGAAAGAAATTACCGGTTTCAGCAAAGCTAAGGGAAGACTTTCACGTCCGGCACGCGGTCCGGTGGTTACCAAGTTTCATGCCGAATTGTCTAAAGGTGTCGTTTCTAACGGTATAGATATCAAAACAGCTTCTAAAGCGCAAGTTATTGCGCCGTTTGACGGAACCGTCATATTTGCCGGTCCGTTTAAGAATTTTGCTAATTTGCTTATTATCGATCACGGCGAAGGCTATACTTCTTTGCTGAGCGGTTTAGCCGAAACGGATGCTCAGGTCGGACAGATGTTGCTTGCCGGAGAGCCGGTCGGCGTTATGCCGTCAGGCGATAATGTCAAATTACACATGGAAATCAGAAAACAAAATCGTCCGGTAGATCCGAACGAATGGATGGTAAAATAATTAAAAGGAAAAAAATAATGTTAAAGAAATCGTTGATTGTTTCAGCTTTGGTTTTCAGCTTATTTGCTTGTGCCTCGCATGCCAAAGAAGCTCAAAAGGATGAAGATTCCACAAATACTTATGAGCTCTTAAATATCTTCGGAGAGGTTATGGAACGCACCAAGGCTTCTTATGTCGAGGATATTACCGACAAACAATTAATTGAGGCGGCTATCAACGGTATGCTTACTTCTCTTGATCCGCATTCCAGCTATTTGAATGCCGATGATTTTAAGTACATGAATGAACAAACTCAAGGTAAGTTCGGCGGTTTGGGTATTGAAATTACTCAAGAAAACGGTATCGTAAAAGTTATTTCACCGATTGACGATACGCCGGCTGCCAAAGCAGGTATCAAGGCCGGTGACTACATTACCGATATTGATGATGAAACGGTTATAGGTTTGACCTTAAATGAAGTTGTCAATAAATTGCGCGGTAAAGTCGGCACCAAAGTAAAAGTTACCATCCGCCGTGTTAATGCCAAACCGTTTACGGTAACATTGAAGCGTGATGAAATTAAAATTCAATCGGTTAAGAGCGAAATCAAAAATGACGATATTTTGTATATTCGTATTTCAGGATTTAACGAGGACATCGATGTAGCCATCAAAAAAGCGGTAGATGATGCTCGCGGCAAACTCAAAAATAAGTTAGCCGGTTTGGTTATCGACGTTCGTAACAATCCGGGCGGTCTTTTGGATCAGGCCGTCAAAGTGTCGGATTTATTCTTGGAACAGGGCGAGATTGTATCTACCCGTTCGCGTAACGAAGAAGATACGGTTAAATTCTCGGCCACAGCCGGAGATATTGCCACCAATCTGCCGATTGTCGTTATGATTAACGAAGGTTCGGCCTCGGCAGCCGAAATTTTGGCCGGTGCATTGCAAGATCATCACCGTGCTGTGATTTTGGGCGAAAAATCTTTCGGTAAAGGTTCGGTACAAACAGTTATTCCGCTTCGTAACAGCGCCGCTATGCGTGTGACAACGGCTCGTTATTACACACCGTCAGGACGTTCGATTCAAGCCAAAGGTATTGTGCCGGATATCAAAGTTAAACAGGCAAAGATCGAAGAAATCGAATCTTATGATTTAAATATCAGCGAAGCCAGTCTGAAAGGCGCTTTGAAAAATGAACAAGTCGATAAAAATGCGCAAAAAGACGAAAAGAAAACTGATGCCAAAGGCGGCAAAAAAGAAATCAAAGATTATCAGCTTGTCAGAGCGTTGGATATGGTTAAGGCCTTATATTTGTTTGCCCAAAACGATAATCAGCATTTTGTAAAAAAGGAAGAGGTCGCGGAAGAAAAAACGGTTGTCGTTCCGGTTCCGGAAAAGCGTCCGGTATATAAGGGCAAAAAGGCCGGAAAAAGCAAAAAAGGTCGCAAATAATGGCAGAATATTATCGCCTCAACGCGGGAATTGTCGTCTTTAATAAGCAACATAAGGTTTTATTGTGCAAGCGTAATGATGTTGCAGATTCATGGCAATTTCCGCAGGGCGGTATTGATGAAGGCGAAACACCTAAAGAGGCTGCTTTTCGCGAATTAAAGGAAGAAACTTCATTGACTGAAGTCACTTGGGTAACAACATTAACCGAACCGGCACGCTATCGTTTTACGCCGGAAATCATCGCCTCTATGCAAAAACGCGGTTATCACAATGTCGGACAGGATATGTACTGGACACTGTTTTATTTTGACGGCGATGACAGAGAGATTAATCTTAATACGGCACAACCGGAATTTGATGAATTTTGCTGGACAACTTTAGACAGGGCATACGATTTGGTTGTTGATTTCAAAAAACCGGCGTATCAAAAGGCACGCACCGAATTTCAACCGCTTATTGATCAATACAAAATCACGGAAGATTAAAAAAAGAGGTCTTTCAGACCTCTTTTTTTTATTTAAACAAATCTTTTATTTTATCAAAAAAGCCCTTGATTTCCGGCTGAGCGCAATCATCTTTACACTCGGCGCGGAAGGCTTCCATCAGTTCCTTTTGTTTCGCCGTTAATTTGGTCGGGACGATAACTTTGACATTAACATATAAATCGCCGCGGCGTTCGGAATCATATAAGTGCATACCTTCGCCTTTGACTTTGATCAGAGTGTCGTTTTGTGTTCCGGCCGGAATTTCGACGGTGACTTTTTGCCCGTCAATTCCCGGAATATCTATCGTACCGCCTAAAATAGCGCAGCTGACGGATATCGGGACAGCCGTATACAAATCATCGCCGTTGCGTTCATACAATTTATGCGGTTCGACAATAATACCGACATACAGATCTCCGTTCTCACCGCCGTGTACACCGGCCATTCCTTCGCCCGGAACACGGATACGCATGTTGGTTTCAGCACCCGGCTTGATCTTGATTTTGAGCTTTTTATTAATTTTTTTCTGCCCGCTGCCCTGACAATCCGGACACGGGTCTTTTATGGCGCGACCGCTACCCTGACAGGTTGGGCAAACTGTTTCAAACACAAAGAAACCGCCTTGCTGACGACGCACTTTACCGCTGCCGTGGCATGTCGGGCACTCATCCGGCATTTTACCGTCTTTGGTTCCGTGACCGTGACAAGTTTCGCAAGCTTCGGTTGTCGGAATAACAATTTCTTCTTCCGTGCCGTTAAAGGCTTTTTCGAGCGTGATATTCAAATTATAACGCAAGTCACTTCCGCGTTGCGTATACGAGGCACGGCTATTCGCACCGCCGCCCATAAATTCGGAAAATATATCATTAAAGACATCGGCAAAACCGCCACCTGAAAAATCAAAACCGCCGCCGAACGGATTACCGCCGCCCATACCATTAACACCGGCTTTACCGTAATGGTCATAAGCGGCGCGTTTCTGCTCATCTTTTAATACCTCATAAGCTTCATTGATTTTTTTAAACTTTTGTTCCGCCTCTGCATCTCCCGGATTTCTGTCCGGATGGTATTGCATGGCCATTTTGCGGAAGGCTTTTTTAATTTCATCTTGTGAAGCACCGGAGCTTACACCTAATAAATCATAGTATTCAGTATCTGCCATCGTTTCAAACTCTTTAATTACGTTACATTGTTATTTAGAGTTTTTATTTTGCAAATGCAAGAGGTAAAAACGATATTTTCACGAGTTTTATGAAATAAAATATACATTATTGTCAAATAAAAAACTCCGCCTTTTCAAGCGGAGTTTTTTTGTATAAGGAAAACCCCGCGTTAGACGCGGGGTTCAGTAAAGCTTATAGC
>CAMVHF010000103.1 GCA_947167235.1 uncultured Alphaproteobacteria bacterium | reverse complement strand
AAAGGCTTATAGCCGCATATGAAGAACCCCGCGTTTTACGCGGGGGTTTCTTTTGTTTTAGAACCGGTGCTTGTTTCATGAGATTCCCGGTTCTCGTTATCACTCGCCCGAGAATGACTAAAAAAACGGAAAAGCTCGGATAACGCGCGTAAATACAAAGGGGGATTTTGACGACGTGTACAAGAACCCTTCTGTTTTGTAGAGTGATTTTAGAACGCAGATACCTCCTTTACGCGGTGTACAAAAACAGTACATAAGTAAAAGCACCAAGCACAGCATGGAAAAGCTCGGATAACGCGGGAAATACGCAGTTCGCCGACTGTTGCGGTGTACAAAACAGTACATAAGACAGTCGGCGAACAAGTAGCTACCCGTTAGACGAGCTTTTAAAATTTGTATTGGTATTGGAAGGCAAACATATTACTATGATTATGATATTTTGCATTCAAATCCGTCGAATTGTTACGAACACGACCATGCATCATGAACAGGTGAGCATAACCGAAGTCAAATTGATGATTGCCTGTCATATAGCTGAAACCGGCAGATGTCCATAAACGATCGGTATCCGGAATACGGTTGGTACGATATGTGTTGCTTGGAGTCGGTGTCGGATCCCAAGCAATACCGGCACGCAGTGTCCAATTATCATTCATATAGTATTCTTGTCCCAAAGCAAATGTCCAAGTATCTTTCCATTTGTAGTCAACATCCAAGTTTTGTCTTGCCGGCCAAGAGGTTTTGCCCGGGAAGGTATAAAAACGGTGCCACATAACATATTTAACTGTGAAAGATGTTGCCCATTTCGGTGCAAATTTATGATAACCGGATAATACCCAGCTTGCCGGCAATTCAGGATCAGACATAGATTTAAATTTACCTGTTAACCCCATAGCTTCATAAATTGCAGCATATGTCGGATCATCAGCTGTAATGTAGTGCTTGCCGTGTGTATGTTGCGTACTCTTGTAACGATATGCCAAACCGATACGGGTATTTTCGTTGAATTCATACATTGCACCTAATTGATAAGAATGAGACCATCCTTTAACACGGAAATCACTGTATACACCGCCCGGCATAGCATTAACATTAGATGTTAATTGACCGGAAATATGACGCAAAATCGCGCTGGCACCTAAAGACAAACCGTTATCAAATTTGTAAGCCAACGATAAGTTGGTATCAATAACTTCTAATTCGGACTTACGAACACCGCCGGCAGATTGAGTTGCAACGTGGCTGTCATGCTTATATTTTGTAGATAAGCCGTACGGAACGTAAACACCGCCGCCGATAAACCATTTGTTATTGATATTGTACTGACCGATCAAGCTTGGCAGCGGTACAAAATAATCCATTTTATCGGTACCGTACTTACTCTTAGCTTTTGCGGCAATTTCGGTAAACGTAACACCGGTCTGGATACCCGAACGTTTAGCCAAAGTCATACCGGCCGGATTAAAACCGATAGCCGAAAAATCATCGCCGACAACTGCGGCACCGGCAAAAGCACGACCTAAACCTGTTGCTGAAAATTCATTTAATTGATAACCGGCTGCGTGAGCGCTTGTCGCACCGAGCAACAAAGCCAAAGCCGATACTGCGTAAATATTTTTCATAGTCACCTCTTTAAAATTAGTTACTGATTAACGCTACAATGCTGATAATAAAAGGTAAACAATTAAATATGTGCATAAGTAGTTTCCCTAAAGATACTAATGATTATTTTGGTATGTTAACCGCCCATTTTTAAGTTATTCCCTGTGGATAACTTATTTAATGCAATTTTAATAAAATAAGTATAATATGTATCACAGTATCAATTTTTATAGAGAGTAGTACCATGGCAACAGTAAACGAAACAGATTTTTCAGATATATATATCATACCTGACGGAACAGCTTACGTTTGGGGACGTAAAACACCATCAGGATTAATTCAGGTTGAACCGGATGACTATCAGGAATTTTATCAGGCATTAAAAGACACTTATGACGGACATAATCCGAGTTATTTGGTTAAATTTAAAGGGTTGCACTATCGTATCGAAAGAACGGTTACACTTGATGGACAGCAATTCTGTGCCCGTAAAATGCCGCACACCGTTCCGGATATCAATAAGCTTGGAATCGAAGCCAACCTCTTAAATTATTTGAAATCACTCAGCGGATGCGCCGGCTTAATTCTGCTTGCCGGTACGACGGGTTCCGGTAAGACAACTACCCTCTCCGCTTTGTTGCGCGAGTTTTTAATCCGTGACGGCGGTTATGCTTTCACTCTGGAAGACCCGATTGAAATGCCGCTTGACGGAACCTATCACACCATGAACGGTGAACTTGGCATCTGTAAACAAATGACACCGCCGGGAGGTTCTTGGGAAAATGGTTTGAAATCCATGTTGCGTTCAAAACCGCGTTACGTTTACTTAGGCGAGATTCGTGAACCGGAAATTGCATCAGAAGCTCTGCGTGCCGCCATTTCAGGGCACTTGGTTATGTCAACGATTCACGCTTCAACCGTAACCGATGCCATTCAATCAATCGTTAAATACGCTGCCGCTACCGGTATTTCGGAAGAAATGTCATACGACTTGGTCGGTAACGGTATTTTGGCGGTATTACACCAAACTTTGGTCGGCGTTCCGAAGCGTGCCAAAATCGAATACGTTTTTGCTAATCCGGATCCGACAAAAGGTGACCAGGTTCGCGGTATTGTCAAGAGCGGTAAGATGAACTTGTCTACAACCATCGAATCACAACGCATCAGACTGCAAAAAGGCATTTCTTTGTGGGAAAAATAGGTGATGCACTTGTAACAACAGATAAAGGATTATACACATGAGTGAAGAAATAATTGAAGGAAAATCTGCATTACAAAGCATCAAGGATGCAGTTTCTTGTGCCAAAGATAAGCAGTACAAAAAAGCCTTAAAAGAAATATATTATCTTTTCAAAAATCTTTATATAAAGTATCTGAAAGATCAATATATCGAATTTAAGGGTAAAAGAATACCGAGAACCGCCGTTTTTGTTACGGTAGTACTTCTGTTATTCCTTATTTTACCGGGTGGTAATAATCAAAAAGTATTGCCGATTTCTAATGCCGAAAAAGCAGCTCAAACCAATAATCTGTATGATAAAGACGGTATTAAAATCTATGATTTGGTCAAATGTGACCAAGCTGCCTGCGGTTTTTTGGAAAACGGTACCCAAAAATCTTTTGAAAAAATTACCGTTTTCCTTGATTTTCATGATGCAAGAGGCAATGTCGTTTATGAAGGTGGCATTAATGCTTCGGAAATCGGTGCAATGTCACGCATCAAAATAAAAATTCCGAGTGAAGTCGAATTTTCGTATTTTGAACTTAAAGACGTTGAGCTGACGGAAAAACAACCGGAATAAAGCAATCGTAATAATAAAAAACGGCATCACAAGATGCCGTTTTTTATTATTAAATTATCAATCAGTGAGCCGCATCCCATGTTGAACCGATACCGACTTCCACCGACATTTTAACGGCGGTATCGACAATATTTTCCATTATATTTTTCAATAATTCGGCCACATCTTCAACCAAATCTTCACGCACTTCTAGCACCAATTCATCATGCACTTGCAGCAACAAACGGGCATCAAAATTTTTTATTTTCAAAGCCTCATTAACCTGTTGCATGGCTAATTTGACAATATCAGCCGCCCCACCCTGTATCGGCGCATTGATGGCGGCACGCTCGGCAAAGGATGATATACGATGATTTTTATCATTAATTCCCAAAACCGAACACTTACGCCCGAACGGCGTCTCGACGTATCCGTTTTGATGCGCAAATTCAATGGTTTTATCCATATATTGTTTCATCTCCGGCATAATCTGAAAATATGAATCAATATACTGCTTTGCCTGCTCACGCGAAATATCGAGTTGTTTTGCCAACCCGAATTGCGATATACCGTAAATAATTCCGAAGTTGATTGCTTTGGCACGGCGACGATGTTCCCTATCCACCTGTTCAAGCGGCAAGTTAAAAACACGAGCTGCCGTTGCCGCATGGATATCGGCACCCCGTTCAAACGCCTCTCGCAAAGCTTTGATATCGGCAACTGATGCCATCAGGCGCAATTCCATCTGACTGTAATCGGCCGCCACTAATTTGTAACCGGATTTGGCTTCAAAACAAGCTCTGATTTTACGCCCGATTTCGTTACGATTCGGAATATTTTGCAGATTCGGATTAGAAGATGCCAAACGCCCCGTATTGACAACCGTCTGCGAAAACGTGGTATGCACGCGGTTATTTTTATCGCATACCTCCAACAATGCCGTCGTGTATGTTGACTTTAACTTTGCATAGCTGCGCCATTCCAAAATTTTAGCGGCAATTTCATTTTCTTCGGCCAGTTGTTCCAAAACTTCGGCACTGGTGTTAAAACTGCCCGAGGCATTTTTTTTGCCTTTCAAGCCCAATTTTTGAAACAATACTTCTCCTATTTGCTTTGGCGAACTTAAATTAAATTCTTCGCCGGCTAAAACATAGATTTCTTTTTCAATAGCGCTCATTTGTTTGGCAAATTCGGCATCCAAATCGGTCAAACCTTTTTCGTTGACAATAATGCCGGCATCTTCCATTTGCAGCAAAATCGCAATAAGCGGTCTGTCAAGCTGCTCATAGACATACGTTTTTTTCTCGGTAAAAATTCGTTCTTTCAACAAATTATACAGGCGCATTAAACAATCTGCTGCAGAATATACATACGCGTTATATTCTTCGGCCAAGAAATCTATTTGCTTAATTTTACCCGAAACTTTCGGCTCGGCCAACGGATAATCCAAAAACCAGCGCGCCAATGCCGACAGCGTATGTTCATGTTCCGAACTGTCCAGATCATACGACATAACCGATACATCATCGTACGGAAACAGATTAACCGGTGTTTCAAACAGTTGATTGATTTTATGCCATTGATCTTTTAAGCCGGCGGCAATTTTCAAAATAT
>CAMVHF010000102.1 GCA_947167235.1 uncultured Alphaproteobacteria bacterium | reverse complement strand
TTATTCGACTATGAATAAAGTTAGGCAATATTATCCAAATGCGACAGGGCGTCCATAACGCTTTCACCGATTTGTACGGTGGTAATTTCGGTTTCGCCCGAGCTTTCAAAGCGGCGTTGCAAAGAGTTGACGATTTTTTCAACCCGTTCGGCCGAAATAGGACGTTTACGCACGGCCAGTGATATGGATTTTGCCAATTTATCGCGATCAAACAGTGTTTTTTCGCCGTTACGTTTAATAACAATCAGTTCGCGCAACTGCACACGTTCAAACGTGGTAAAGCGCGAGCCGCATTCCGGACATTCACGCCGACGGCGTACGGCGGTATCATCATCAATATTGCGCGAATCTTTGACTTGTGTTTCATCGCATCCGCAAAAAGGACATTTCATTCTTTTATTCCCTGTTTTAACAATTCCTCGGTTACCTGATACATTTTTGAAGAGTATCTGGCACCCTTTATAAGAACAGTATCATTATTTTGCAAGAGTTTATTTAATAAAAATTCGGCAATACCGTCTTTATTTTCGAAATAATATTGTTGTTTGTCATTCGGAAGCTGAGAGAGCATGTCTTTCATTTCCGGACAAACACCGATAACGATATCAATTGATGTGGTTGCCAACAGCTTGCCGATTTCCTGATGTTGAGCTTGGGAAGTGGTACCGAGCTCGGCCATTTTACCCAAAACAACGATTTTGCGTCCGGAGGTTTTGGTGTTATCCAGTGCGCGAATGGCTAATTTCATCGCCTCCGGTTGACCGGAGTAACTGTCATCAATTAAAGTATATGTTCCGCCGTTTGATAATTTCAATAAATGATGCTTACCGCGGCCGTCGAGCGCACCGAAGTCTTTGATAAAACCGGCGGCTTCTTCGACATCAAGCCCCAAAGCTTTAACAACCGTTAAAGCGCACCATGCGTTATATAAGAAATGCTCGCCGCTTTCTTGGGTGGTAAAGTTATCGGTCGGGTGGTTCTTTTTGCCGAATTTAAGAATATCCGAAGTGTGTATTAAGGCTTGCTTTTCCAGTATATCGGCAAAATTTGTATCTTCGTTGATAATAGCCGTACCGTTGGCTTTTAAGCCTTCAAAAATTTCCGCTTTGGCATAGGCAATACCTTCAAAGCTGTCAAAAAATTCGATGTGCATCGGGTAGACGTTTGTTACAACGGCAATATCAGGCTTGACCAAGTTTGTCAGATACGAGATTTCACCTTTGGCGCTCATCCCCATTTCAATAACGGCATACTCGGCGCTCATATCCATTTCGCACAAGCTTTGCGGTACACCGACGGCATTGTTATGGTTACCGGTTGTAGCATAAGTTTTGGCAAATTTTGAAAGCAAAAAGGCTATTTCTTCTTTAGTGGTGGTTTTGCCGGAACTACCGGTTAAGCCGATAACTTTTCCCTTAAATAGGCTGCGATTATAAGCACCGATTTTCCCGTAAGCTTCCAGTGTATCTTTAACAACCAGCAAATGTTCGCCAGATATGCCCTCAATTGTGTGTTCGACAACCGCCAACGGGCAGCCGCCGGCAATAACATCGGCAACAAAGTCATGTGCGTCGAAGCGTTCGCCTTTCAGGGCAATAAACAATGTTTGAGCCGAAATTTTGCGGCTGTCGGTTGAAATTTCACTTATTTCGCACGGTTTTCCCGTGTACGAGCAGTCTAAAATCTCGGCAAGTTTGGCAGAACTGATTTTTTCCATATTTTATCTCTGAATATCTGTGGTGTTTGCTTAATAAATTGCGCACATTATACAGTTTGCAACATAAAAAGCAACTGTTTTTTGGTTTGTTTTCCTAAGCGCGGCGCAAATAAGAACCGATGACTTTTTTGCGACCGGCATTATCAAAATCGACTTCACATGAATTGCCGGAAACCCCGATGATTTTGCCGTAACCGAATGTTTCATGAAATACGCGTACACCGATAAGTTTGTTTTTCGGAGAAGCCGTGTAGGTATAGGAATCTTCCGCCGGTTCGTACGAATAATCGTGGTCATCGTCTTCGCTATATGCTTGATAACTCGGTTTGGTCGAGAACTTCGGTTTGGCATTATATTTGTGATATCCGCCCTGATTATATCCGCCATACCCGTAACGATTTTGACCGCTGAAACAGTTGCTCATCTGATTAACCAAGTTCAGGCAAGAAGTCGGAATTTCATTTAAAAAGCGTGAAGGCGTGTTGTTACGCCATTCACCGTAAATGCGCCGACAGTTTGTGGTGGTAATATAGAGTTTCTGCTTGGCGCGTGTTAGGGCTACATAGGCTAAACGACGTTCTTCTTCCAAAGCTCCGGAACCGTTTTCTTCCAAACTCTTTTTGTGCGGGAACAGTTCTTCTTCCCACCCCGGTAAAAAGACAACATCAAATTCCAAACCTTTGGCCGAGTGCAGAGTAATCAGCATGACTTTATTTTGATCAAGTGTACTGTCATTATCCATAACCAAGCTGACGTGTTCCAAAAACTCCGGTAAAGTAGGGTAATTGTTGACATCGCTCATAACGTTGATAAGCTCTTTCAAGTTTTCGATACGACCTTCTGATTCGGTTGACGTGTCGTTTTTCAGCATTTCAAGATAGCCGGATTCATCTATTACGCGCTCTGCAATATCGGCTGGCATTTCGGCAGCCGTGCATTTTTGCCAGTCGGCAAATTTAGCCATCAGTTCGGACAGATTGCTTTTAGCCTTACCGCTGAGAGAGCCTTCACTAAGCATGAAATCAACGGCTTTGTACATGGATGTTTGTTTTTCGCGCGCCGTTTGTTGCAGTTTTTCGATGGTTTTGGCGCCGATACCGCGTGCCGGTTTATTGATAATACGCTCAAAAGCCAAATCATCGTCAGGTTGAATAATCACTCGTAAATATGCTAATATATCGCGGATTTCGGCACGTTCGTAGAATTTCGGACCGCCGATAACCTGATACGGTATGGCTTCACTGATAAATTTTTCTTCAAACTCACGGGTTTGGAAAGCCGTGCGTACTAATACGGCTATATCCGAATAGCGATAGCCGCTGTGGTGCAGATTTTCAATTTCGTCGGCAATCCATTTGGCTTCTTCTTCACCGTTGTAAAGGCTTAATACTTTGATTTTATCATTCCCGTATTTGCCGGCCGGACTGTTTTCAGCCACGCGCAGCGTTTTACCCAAACGTGTGGCATTATGCATAATCAGCGCCGACGCCGCATTCAAAATGTTGGCTGTTGAACGGTAGTTGCGTTCCAAACGGATGATTTGAGCATCTTCAAAGTCATTTTGAAAACGCATGATGTTTTCGATTTCGGCACCGCGCCATGAATAAATGGATTGGTCATCATCACCGACACAGCATAAATTGCGGCTTTTTTGCGAAATCAAGCGTAAAAACAGATATTGTGTGACGTTGGTATCTTGATACTCGTCAACCATGATATATTTGAACTTATCCTGATATTTGGCTAAAACATCGGGATTTGATTGCAATAAAATCAGCGTATCAAGTAAAATATCGCCGAAGTCGACACAATTAAGCTCAATTAAGCGAGCCTGATATTTGGCGTAGATTTTCAGTAAAGTACTTGAACGATATTGAGATTGCGCCTTGTCAACGGTCAAACCCTTGTCTTTTAAGCGGGAAATACTTTCGACAAAGCTCATCGGCGGATATTTTTTATCATCCAGCCCTTCGGCTTCTAAAATTTGCTTAATCAGTCGTTTTTGATCATCTTCGCCCAAGATGGTAAAATTCGGATGCAAGCCGACGAGTTCGGCATGATTGCGCAAAATTTTGACACAGATTCGGTGAAAGGTACCGAGCCAGACACTGCTCGCCATATCGCCGATTAAATTTTGGACACGTTCCTGCATTTCTTTGGCGGCACGGTTGGTAAAGGTTACCACCAGACAATTCCATGGTTGAGCCTTCATCGTGCTTAAAATATAGGCCAGACGCGTTGTCAGTACTTTGGTTTTTCCGGTACCGGCGCCGGAAAGCACCAAAAGAGGTCCTTCGGTAGTTTCAACAGCTTGGCGTTGTTCGGGATTTAGTTCGTCAAGCCACGGCAAAGAACGGCGCAACGCACTGATATTGTCATACATTTGCGGCGCGGCATTGGTCTCATCTAAATCAAAAATATCATCATCGGTATTTATCATTTGTATATTTTTCTTGTATTTAACTTTTTAGCAACTTATATATATTTATACTATCCGATATGAAATGGAAAGAATTTTCAATTTTTACAAACAAGATTTTACGAGGTGCGCAATGTCTGAAATAAGAGATAAAATACTTAACCTGAAAATGTATATGGAACAAAATATTCTCGGGCAAGAAGATTTGGTTCGGAAATTAATCATAACCTTGCTGGCTAACGGGCATATTTTGGTCGAAGGCGCACCGGGACTTGCCAAAACAAAGGCTATTAAAACAATGGCAGAATGTATTGATGCCGAATATAATCGTATTCAATTTACGCCGGATTTGCTACCGTCCGATATTACCGGAAGTGATGTTTACATTGCTTCAACCAGCCAATTTGAATTCAGAGCCGGTCCGGTATTTGCCAGTCTGGTTTTGGCCGATGAAATTAACCGTGCACCGGCTAAAGTTCAAGCCGCATTATTGGAAGCAATGGCCGAACGTCAAATCAGTGTCGGCGGTAAACAATATAAATTACCGTCATTGTTTATGGTTATGGCAACCCAAAACCCTATTGAACATGAAGGTACCTATAACTTGCCGGAAGCGCAACTCGACCGTTTTCTGATGTATACCAGAATAGACCAACCGGATGCCACTACCGAACACCGAATTTTAAAATTGGTGCGTAATGAGGAAAAAATATTGAGCGGAGAATCTGCCGAAAAACCTTGTCAGTTGCGTGTCAGCAACATTTTGGCCGCACGTCAGGAGGCATTTGATGTTCACATGAGCCCGGCCATAGAAGAATATTTGGTACAGCTGATTATGGCAACCCGTCATCCGGAAAAATATGATGAAAGCTTAAAAAATATGATTGCATACGGTGCCAGCCCTCGT
>CAMVHF010000101.1 GCA_947167235.1 uncultured Alphaproteobacteria bacterium | reverse complement strand
GATTTCGGCCCCCTCATCTATTTCGGAAAGACCTTTTTCGCGGGCGATTTTTACAACTTCGCCGCAAGCTTCATGGGCATCACTCTCGCCCCACCATAAATCAAAATTCACATCCAGTTGTTCATAATTTTGTTTAACGGCTTTAACCGATTCGTCACGCAAATATTTCCATGCAGCCCTATATTCCGGATTCCCCGCTTGCAGATCTGCCGTTATTTTACGAGCATTTTCTCTGGCGGTCTCATCTTCTTTACAGCGAATATTGGCCTTTTTATAAAATTCGGTAATTTTTGCAATATCATAAGAAGTAACGTTATCCAAGTTGCCGTCGGTTGCGATAATTTCCGATAAAATCATCCCCATCGGCGTACCCCAATCGCCTAAGTGAACATCTGATGTTACATCATTACCGATAAATCTTTCAATGCGCTGAACAGATTCGCCGATTACACCCGAACGCAAGTGCCCGACGTGCATTTCTTTAGCCACATTCGGCCCGCCGAAGTCCAAAACGACCTTATGCGGCTCATCAACCGTTCCGCAGCCCAAACGCTCATCATCAGCGATTTTATCCGTGTTAGCGGCGATAAATTCATTTGTCAGTTTAATATTTATAAACCCCGGACCGTCGACCGAAACAGCATCAACAAAATCATACTGTTGTAATTTTTCGGCAATGGCGGTTGCAATTTCACGCGGATTTTTGTGGGCGATTTTTGCCAAAGCGAGCGCCCCGTTACACTGAAAATCGCTTAAATCCGGACGATCAGATACTTTAACGACCGCAAATTTATCATCTAACTGAAGTTGATTAAAAATTTCACATAAAGCATGGTTAATTTGATTTTCTAACAATAAATTCATTTTGGTTCCTTATTCTTTAACACATTGGTAGTGGGCATGATGCGGCAGCAATAACTTGCCGTCAAAATATGTTTTTTCCGTAAATTCGGCATGTACGCCGGTTTTTTGTTTTACGCATTCCGCATCAGCTATTTTTTGTAATTCGTCATCATCGGTGATCCAGCCGTTATAGCATATAACCGGTTTTTCCGGTGTAGACGGTCCCGAATACAATTTAGATATATCTTGCACTCCCGGATTTCGTCGTCGGTCGATATACGGATTAAACAAACTGCAGCCGCTCAAAAAAAGCATACATAAACATACCGAATTTCTTATTTTTTGACTAGACAATTTAAAAATCTCCATTAAATTATATCTTTAGTTTGGTATATTATACGAAGAATATTAAAATGAAAAGTGAAAATGAATATATAGGTGACGATAATTTTAAAAAATTTCTGCAGCACTACGATTGCCCTACGCCGTTGGAAATCGTTAAGTTCCGTTTTGCCGGCGCTATATGCAGTCCCAATGCCGATTTGCGCCCGACCGACGTTATATCCTCGTTTTGGCCGGATAACCGCGCACCGCGGCTTGAAACCAAAAAAGAAGCCGAGCTGTTTTTCAAATTTTTTATGGGTTTATGGGACGAAATGTTTAAGCACATCTCGCAAAACAGCGTAAAATTTACTAAAATCAGCCCTAACGACGATTTAAAAAGCCTCTGTCAGCAACGTCACGACGTACTGGAACACGGCTTCTTAGAAGGATTTTGGGGCGGAATGGATAATGTCAAAATTCCGGCATACATTGCAGAAATCGTCGATTCTTTAAGCAAAATGGCTTTATTATACAAATCAATGACGGATAAAATTAATCCCGATAAAGAAAATCGAGCCGTTTTTCAGGCTATCCTTGATTGTGATAAAACGGCCGAAAAATCCGTCAGTTTTATTATAGAACACTATGTTCTGCCTAAAATTGAAGATTTAAAACGTACAGTAAATTAACCGAGGTACAAAGATGAAAAAATTAATATTGTTATCAATCGGTCTTTTATTTTTTGCCGGTACAGCCAGCGCCGACAAAGCCGATTTAACCAAAATTGAAAACTATCTCAACAACATCAATACGCTTAAAGCCGGATTTGTACAAATATCCAGCAACGGCGGCTCGGCCGAAGGCAGTCTTTATATCTCTAAACCGAGCAAAATTCGCATGGAATACACGGCACCGGATGACATTTTAGTTGTCGGCAACGGTGATTACATCATCTATAACGATAGAGAATTGGATCAAATCACCAATATCGATTATAAGGATATTCCGGCAACCATGATTTTGACGCAAAAAATTAAATTTGACGGCTCTAACTTAAAAGTTGTCGATTTTTATAAAGACAGCGGTCAAACAGCCATCACGGTTGAAACGCCGAAAACCCCTGGAGTAAAACCGATAACTCTCATTTTTGACAACGATCCGTTCCGCCTTAAACAATGGAAAGTTATCGACCAACAAAATATCGAAGTGACGATATCGCTATATGATATTGAACAAGATGCCAAATTAAATGATAATTTATTTAAATTCGATAAAAAAAGCGGGAAATCAAATTCAAAAACCAAACGTAAATAACTCTGACGCCGCAAATAAGCGGCGTTTTTTGTTGCATTTACCGAAATATCTTTTATACTTCGCCCTGCTTTAATTATAATATAGATAATTATTAACACTTAAATATAATTTTTATGGAACAAAAAGATTCTGCTTTCATGGCTTGGCTTGATGCCAAATTTGCCGAAACCGTGCTTAGTCTGCTGATATTATTAACCATCTTTTCAACCGGCATTTTGCAATTTGAATATAAGACTGTTTCATCACTGCAAAACTTAATTTTGATTGATTATACGGTTTTATTTCTATGCACTTTGTTTATCCAAGAAACATTAGAAAGTTCGAAATGCGTCAGACAATTTTGTGCATTCTATACCGATGCATTAGTCGTACTTTGCATATTTTTAATGTACCTGACCTTCAAAAACAACGCTTTTGATACCGTGCATATACTTAATGTATCGTTATGTGTTTTTTGCATAATTCTGGGGCGCTATAATATGAAGTACAGTCGCTATATGCACAACAAATTGTTACGCAACGAACAAACCGTGTTTACCGATCCGAATACCTTATTCATCGGTGAAAAATGGACCGGACACCTGCCTCAATATGTGCATAATTACACTGAACCTCGCTACGTTTATGCCAATGGTAAAGAGAGCATATTTTTGCAGAAAAATAACGGTAATATTGTCGGCTATCGTATCAGTCCGACATTGGTTATTCACAATAAAGTATTTGCCAATGCCTGCACTCGCGATAAAATTACACCGTTATTTATCGAAAAATACGGTGGCAGCTTACTGACAAAAAAAGATGTGGCCGTTTTACATAAAAACTGGCAAAGAATCTCGCTGATGCGTGTAGCTGCCGGTGATGATGCATTACCTGAAAGCTGTTTTTGGTCATACGGAGATAACCTGATCGAATCAACGCACTGGAACGATGACCGCTATGAACAAAACGCAGAAGTCAGCGGCATAATACTCAAACGTTAAACACATTATACCGCTTAACTACCTAAAAAAGTAACAGCCTCAAATTAATTTTTGAGGCTGTCATTTTTTCCATGTTGACGGTTTAACTGTCGTAGACTTTTTAGCCGGCTTAATTATTCTCATCTTTACGCCCTTTTCGAGATATAGATTGATTATCGCTCGTCTGTTATTTCTGAGTGCTTGCGAATAAGGTGTTTCATCATCCGGTGCAACATAATTAATATCGGCGCCGTATGCCAATAAAATTTCGGCAACTTTACGCGTTGGCGCATACATCAACAAACTGTACCCCTTTTCATCGACTATCTGTGCATCCGGATTTTTTTCAAGCAATGCTGTCAAATTTGATACCCAGTTATTCTTAACGGCTATAAATAAAAATTTCTGTTTCCAATCAACGGACGCAATATTCTCGACAAACCAATCTTTAATATCTTTGACTTTATCTACCAGCACCGCACTTGAATTATTCATCATTTTTTTAATATTCTGCGGATCGTTTTTATCAATATTCGAATGTAAAAACATTAAGTATCCGATAAATATTCCCAAAATCACCGTCCGATTAAATATCAATCTTCCGAATGACATCGGTTTTGTCGGATTTTTTTGCGGTGCATCTTGCGGCGTATTTTCTTTTCTATATATCGGCTTTTCCTTGGTTTGCTCAGCCGGCGCCTGCTCCTGATATTCTTGCATGGCCTTTTCAGCTTGCTGACCGAAATAATCATACTCGGCACGTTTAGAAAAATCACTTAAAACATCATAAGCGGCATTAATTTTTTTAAGTTTATCTTCGGCTTTTTTATCACCGGGATTTAAATCCGGATGATATTTTTTAGCAAGCTTACGGTATGCGCTTTTAATCTCCTTCATATCTGCCGAAGGAGACACACCCAGTTCATTATAATACTCCGGATACGCCAAAAAAAACCTCTCTTACATTTTCCTCATAATGTCGAATAATATCGCAAAAGTAAAGAAAAGAATGTTATCAATAACCAAAAATTACAACAGCAAACCCGCCGGAATTCAATCCGACGGGTTTTTAGCATTTCAGTTAAGACGTACTCTTAATCAGTCTTTTTTCTGGAACTTCAGTGCCAGCAAGAAGTCTTTCAGCGGACGGTCGGCACGTTCAACAACTTTAACGACCTCGGCATTCAGCTTATCCGGTGTACCCGTAACATGCAACTCGACTTCCGAACCGCGCGTAATCAAAGCATGCTTATCGTTGATCGGCAAGTGACGAAACGGTTCAATGGAAACAGTTACCAACGGCGGCACCGGAAATTTCCATGTTGCATCATTTTCATTGTGCATCACACACGAACTCACAGCAACGGTTACAAACAGTTGATTGTAATTACCGTTGGCCCAATTACTGGTTACTCCTTTGAGTGTAAGATCAAATGTAGTCATACGTTAAATCAGATTTTAGATAAATAATATATAAGTTACTTTTAATGGTAAGGAAACATAACATATTTATCGTTTAAAATCAAATATAAAAAAAGACTGATAAAAGGCAAATATGATTTAGTACAGGAAGGTATGGGAGGAAAGATTAAAAAAGCAAAAAGCCTCGAGGGTTAGTCGAGGCTTTTTGATGATATAAAAATAAAACAATAAACAAGGAGTAGTAATTAGAAGAACTGGCAGC
>CAMVHF010000100.1 GCA_947167235.1 uncultured Alphaproteobacteria bacterium | reverse complement strand
CTATGCGATGGCGAGATGAGAACCAACGAGAAGTTGGTTCGAGTATGAGCGAAAGCCGGACGGAAGTACGGCGGTCAGCTTTAAGCTGATGAGCGCAGTGAAATGAGCGTAGCGAAGATAATCCGACAGTCGTATTTTTTTAATTTTTGAATCAGTTTTTATATCTGCTATTTATCCAATTTTTGCCCATGTAAACTCTGCAATATAGCAGATATAGTTTGCTTTTTATTATTTTTGTTCTTGGCGTATATCTGACGATATTCCTCAATATTAGGTACATTTTGGCTGTCTGCTGTTTTAAGCATTTCTTCTCTATTATCTTTTACGCCCAAATAATCATAAAACCGATGCAATTTTTTTGAAGAATCAGGCGTAAAATCTCGTTGTGCCTCAATAAACTGTCTGAATATTTTATTATGCGGATGAGGCAAATTACCTGCTTGTTGTTCCACTTCGGATAAAAATTCTTCTTTATTATCCGAATGTTTTGTTTTAATTTCTTTAAGCATTTTAGCGGTTTGCAAAGAAGTATTCATATCTTCTTTTGTGTACCCCATTTCGGCAACCTTGTCTTTGGTATATTTATAAAGTTCCTGCCAATTTAACAAGCCGTTCTTATTCAATAAATGCGCACATTTGCCTTTTTTTACTTCTTCAATAATCTTTTTTGTTGCCGGATATTCAAAATATGCCAAACCCAAACGCTCGTTTATCAAGGCGCCTGACATGGAAGCCGATTCATTAAGCAAACGTTTTTCAACTGCCGCAATGACTTTTTCATCGCCGGTTTCCACGGCTTTAAGCATCATATAAGTTGTTGCCGCAGAATTTGCCTGCATTTCTCTGATACACCGACCATAATGCGTCTCACTTTTCAGGCGCGGATTTTTAGCTGTCTGAATGGCTTTTGCCTCATCACGAGATTTACCTTGATACAAAAGCTCGTAATGTTCTTTGAGATATTTATCTTCTTTACCGGAATCATCACATTTGGCCTGCATACCGTGCATAAGCTCATGAATTTCGGTATATACGCTGTAAAAAGCATCCTGAGATAAACCGAACGGATACATAATCACCTTTTTATTGCCGTTTTGCAAAATCGATAAAGGCGGTGTTTTTTGCCGACCGAATTTCGGATGCACGAAATAATCGTACCAAAATTTACGTTTTTCGGCATTAAAACCGAGCCAATCGAGTTCCGGATTAAGTTCCCCCGGTGTACGGGTTAAAGCATCTTCGCACATCGGGCCGTGAATATGAATCTGCAGATGGTGGATATCATCATCAACGGTCTTTTTACAATTTGCAATTTCCGGAGCTAAAAATTCTCGCACCAAATCGGCATACGCCGGATGAAACTCATCGGTTGCCAACAGGTGTTTGATATCTCTATCAACATCATCGGCATCATATTTGAAATTGATAATATCCGAAAATCCGACCATTTTTGCACTCCCTGATATATTTGCCGTCATTTATAACATCAACCATCGCCTTATCCTATTTCACAGTTGTTTACTGATTTTATCCCTAAAGTCGGATTTGATCATTACTTTGGAATTAGAGCGAATAAAATTATTAACCGCCTCTTTAATGGTATAATGTTGCCCGGCACTGATCCTGTATAATGTTGTGTACTTATCACCTTCAACAAGTCGGACTTTTTTACCGAACTCATCCGTTACGGCTTTACCGCATGCATTCATAAAGCCGTAAATCGCTTCCGCAAGCTCCTGATTTAATTTTTCAACTTTTTTCATCAATCTGACTTCGTCTTCCGGTTGGTTTTCAGGCAAATGTGACATCCATTCCGCCCCTTTTACCAGTCCCTCGGCAAAAACCAAATCGTTTGCAGCCAACTTCTGCGGATTTTGATATGGTGCCGTAACTTTTTTGATGTCTTCCAACGTCTGTTTATCTACCGGCTCCATAAAATAAAGCGTTATCGGATCAGAACGTGTTAACCACATATTGTCATCGTCAAAACGAGGTGTTTTGTAATAACCGTTGACAGGAGCTGAACGAACGATTTTACCATCGACTATACCGGCAGAAAAATATTTATCCAGCGCTGTGATTAACCTTCCGTCGGCGACACAATTTAACGATATTCTTTCCTTCGGAAAAATTTTATAATCAAGAATTTTATGCTTAATGGCGGCTGATTTGCGATAATTCCAATTAGCTTGTTCTTTAACACCGCCATCAACAGTATAATTCTCTACTTCCATTCCATTAGCCGGATTTTCTGCTTTTTTAGCCCACTCTTTATCAACTATTCGGCTTGAAGTATAGTTTGCCTGCCGCAATTCTTCATAGCGCCGATTTAGTGCGTTATAATAGTCAAGCCGTTTCTGACTGTCAAATGCGCGTTCTTCGGCTTTATTCTCAGACTTTTTAACAAAACTTTTCATCAATACGACCTTTACACAAACCTTTATATTATATATATATATTTCATTTTATGTTTTTTTTGCCGAAAGTCAATAAGAAGGAAATTTACAGATATCCGCCGATAACCGAATGGCACCACAAGCATTGCGGTTTATCACACTTTCAGTGCGGAACGGGATTATTCAGGCTCTTTAACAATCATTTCCACATAAACGCTGTAATTTCTACAAAGATACTAATAAAAAATTGACAAATATACAAAAATATTATATCTTGTCACTAATCATGAATTGTTTTGGTAATTATTAACCCTAAAGAGGAAGGATCGTACTAAAGGATACGGAGACCTCATAAAAAAACCACCATGTCAGATATGGCTAACCAAACAGATCTGATTTTAGCAGTAGAAAAAGGTGATGTAACGCGTGTCAAAGAATTACTTTCTAACGACAGCCAAATCACCGAACAAGAGTACAAACAGGCACTGGAGCTTGCCGGCCGGTATATTGCCGTCCTCGACACACCTTTCAGAACCAAAGAAAAGTGGGCCGAATTACGCAAGAACCGAGCTATCATCAAGGATATACTCCTGAACCGCTGCGCCTGATGTGCCGATTTTTCTGACTGCTTAAAAAAGCCCTTTAACAAGTTTAACCACTTGTTGAGGGCTTTTTTTTATTATATATTTAAAATTTAGACAAATTTTATTGATTTTTTAACAAAATATGTTATACTGTGCATATAATAGTATGGAATTTCGGCTATGGAAACGAATAATAAAGAAAAACGCGGTGTTGTGATTTTAGATATTGACGGAGTGGTCAACAGCTTCTCTAACCGTCGGTTTTATCTTAAATTTGTTCACAGCACGATGAAAAACTTAGCCAAAGTTCACGGACGTCGCAAACTGGTATTTTCGTGGCCGGAACTCCGTAAAGCCGGAGGCCCGAACAGCCTGTTCAAATTTGCCAAAGATTATTGCGGTGATGACGCCAAATTTAATGAATTTTGCAAAAATATCATTAAAGATTTAGATTTTAAGGACGTTGCCTATGATGGTTCGGTTCGAGCCATGCTTAAACGCCTTAACCGTTACGGCGATATCATGATCCGCAGTGACGGTTTGACCGGTATTGCTTCGGCAATTTGGCAGCGCGTTTTGGAAAACAGACCGCCGGAAGAGCTTAAAGCAGAATTACTGTCCGCCGATACTCTGCCGAAACAAAAAAAGTTGAAATTTGAAAATAATGAAATAATCGTCAGCGGTATCGAAGACAATGAAATGAGAACAAAAACCAATCTGTACAGTTGGAAAAAATTTGCCGAGCGCTATAATATTGATATTACCAAATCAGTCCTGATCGATGACAGCAGTGCCAATAATAAAACGGCTTCAATGCTTGGGATGAAAACCATTCAAATCGGTAAATTAGACAGTTTATTGCATGATACTTGGGTCGGGAAAATGCATCATAAGAGTTTATCCGACATTCTCGGTTCTCCGATTTCGGCCGCTTTAAGACATTGTAAAATCGCTTACGGTCATAAAGTCGATGTTGCACATTTATTCAGCATTATAACCGATATTCCTAAAGATAAACTGCTTAAAAAAGCAAAAAAGAACCCTCTTAATCAAAAAATAGCCGATTTACGCGATAAAATTTCGCCGCAAAGTGAAAATCTATCCAACAAATTACAACAAACAGCTTCTAAAATTAAGCAAAAACTAAGCTGTTTTTTCAAATCTGACAGCCCGCGCAATTTATAACTTCTTATTGAGCGCTTTTAGCTTTTTTATATGTTTGAGCTTCATCACCGAGCCAATCATATAAATTTTGCATTGATTGGTTGCCGTGTGCGGCAAAATCTTCGGGATGCCATTGAATACACAAAATCTTTTTCTCGGCATTACCCCAGGCTTCAGGCGTACCATCCGTTGCAACAGCATATATTTTCAAATCACTGGCGGTATCGTTATTAACCATCGCTTCTTTATGCCTTGAATTAACATGAACAAGTTTACCGCCTAATAAAGTATACAGCGGTGTATTCGGATAAATCGTAATATCATGAGCTTCTAAAATTTTCGTTTTATGCTCGATATCCGTTTTGGTATATTCCTTAACATCTCGGTACAGTTTCATACCGTGCACACCGCCTATCATCTGCGCACCGGCGCATACACCCAAAACCGGAATTTTACGGCGTTCGGCTTCAATTATGCTGGTAATATAGGCATACGAACGTGCTCCCGGTTCACCCGTTGTGCGCTTAAGCGGGTCGGTATAAAAAATCGCCGGAGATTCAAAACGTCCGCCCGGCAGCATTAAGCCGTCAATATCTTTCATTTGCGCCACATTTTGATTATACGTCATAAAGCGCAAATTTTTACCGGTTTTAGCCAATGCTTTGGCGTAGTTAAAATCGACGGTATATACCCCCTCTTCTCTGCAACATAAAAAACCGATCAGAGCAGCGTTTTCATCGGGATACGCCGTTTCCAATTTTGCATAATCATCTTGTTTCAAACCGATAATCGGCACGATTTCCTGTTTTTCCAGGTTTTCAATAATCTCATCTCTGACCCCGAAAGCATTAAATTCAGGATACCACTGTAAATAAACCTGCTGCGTTTTCATAAACTTTTACTCTTTAATCGGATTATCTTTTTTCTTTATTATTGTATCAATGTTCAACTGACCGTTTTGCAACGTATCATCATCATTCTTCTTTCGGATAACGCTGTCTTTTTCGATTTCCTGTATTATAGAATCGATTTGCACTTCTTTAACATCTGACATCAACG
>CAMVHF010000099.1 GCA_947167235.1 uncultured Alphaproteobacteria bacterium | reverse complement strand
TTTACATTATTGGCTTCGGTTAAAAAATGTCTGCGCGGTACAAAAATCGCCTTAGGTGCTCAAGATGTACATTTTGCCGAAAAAGGCGCTCACACTGGTGATATCAGTCCGTTAATGCTGACAGATTTAGGTTGCACTTATACCATTATCGGTCACTCTGAAAGACGTGTTGATCATTTTGAATCGAACGAATTAATCAATAAAAAAGCCGTTGCCGCACATGCTGCCGGTTTGAATACGGTTATTTGTATCGGCGAAACCGGTGAAGAACGTGAAGCCGGTAAAACCATCAAAGTATGCCAAGAAGAAATTAACGGTTCCGTTCCGGATGATGCTACCGCTAAAAATACCGTTATCGCTTATGAGCCGATTTGGGCTATCGGTACGGGTAAAACCCCGACAGCTGCGGATGTTCAGGAAGTTCATGCTGCTGTTCGTAAAGCTTTGGCTAAAAAATTGGGCCGTGCAACAGCCAACAAAATGCGAATCTTATACGGCGGCTCGGTTAAACCGGGTAATGCTGCCGAATTGTTAAATTTGCCGGATGTTGACGGCGCATTAATCGGCGGTGCCAGCTTAAAAGCAGATGATTTTATTGCCATCGCTCAAAACTCATGTAAATAAGAAAGGATAAAATAATGGGTTCAGTTTTATTGGTTTTACAGTTAATTGTAGCTATTTTCTTAGTGGCTGTTATTTTAATGCAACGTTCTAACGGCGGTGCTCTAAGCGGACTTGGCGGTGACAGCGGTATCGGCGGCTTAATCAGTGCACGCGGCAAAGGTAATATCTTAACCAGAATCACCGCTGTATTAGCCACATTATTCTTTGCGCTCAGCATGGCTATTTCTATTTATTTCAGCCATGTTGAAGTTAAGTCATCATCCATTGTTGACGGCGCATCCAGCACATCTTCCGTACCGACGGTACCTGCGGCAGATAACAACGCCGCACCGGCTCCGGTTGCTCCGACCGCACCGGCAGAACCTGAAGTTCCGGCAGCGGAGTAATCTCATGAATTTTGTTTCGGCATAAGGCACTTTATTTTGCAAAGTGCCTTTGTCGCTTTATAATGTTATACCTAAGGGAAAAAATATGTCTGAATATGTTTTAAATCCGAAATCACGCTTTATTTTCATAACCGGCGGTGTCGTATCTTCTTTGGGCAAGGGTTTGGCTTCTGCATCACTGGCAGCGATTTTGCAGGCACGCGGTTACAAAGTCAGATTGCGTAAACTTGATCCGTACTTAAACGTTGATCCGGGAACCATGAACCCATGCCAACACGGTGAAGTATTTGTTACCGATGACGGTACCGAGGCCGATTTGGATTTAGGCCACTATGAACGTTTTTCAGGTGTACCGGCTAAACGCACCGACAGTATCACAACCGGTAAAATTTATCAGCGCGTGATTGAAAAAGAGCGTCACGGATATTATCTCGGTTCAACTATTCAGGTTATTCCGCATGTAACAAACGAAATTAAAGATTTCATCTTATCCGACATAACCGACGAAGATTTTGTGTTATGCGAAATCGGCGGCACGGTCGGCGATATTGAAGGTCAGCCGTATTTGGAAACCATTCGTCAGGTTGCTTATGAGCTCGGCAGAGATCGGACCATGTTCATTCACGTTACGTTATTGCCGTATATTCCGACTGCCGGCGAATTAAAAACAAAGCCGACGCAACACTCGGTGAAAAAATTGCAAGAATACGGTATTCAGCCGGACATGATTTTATGCCGTACCCAGATAGCCATTCCGGAAAACGAAAAACGCAAATTGGCTCTGTTTTGCAATATCCGTGAAGAAAATGTTATTACGGCCATGGATGCGCCGAGTATCTATCAAGTTCCCCTTGCCTACTCGGCCGAAGGTATGGATCGTCAGGTTTGCAAACACTTTAATTTACCTTATGACAAACCGACCGACTTATCCAAATGGAGCAATATCGTCAATATCTTAAAATCGCCTGAAGGTGAAGTTCGTATTGCCGTTGTCGGTAAATACATGATGCTTTTGGAAGCCTACAAATCTTTGCACGAGGCTCTTATTCACGGCGGTATCGCTAATCATTACAAGGTCCGTATCAAGTGGGTTGACTCCGAAACACTTGAAACCGAAGATGCCGACAGCATATTAAACGATGTCAGCGCCATATTGGTACCGGGCGGTTTCGGTCTACGCGGTACACAAGGTATGATTAACGCCATCAAATATGCGCGCGAACATAAAGTTCCGTTTTTGGGTATTTGCTTTGGTATGCAGATGGCCGTTATCGAAACCATGCGCAACATCTGCGGCATTAAAAACGCCAACACCACCGAGCTGGATGAAAATTGCGAACCGGTTATCGGCCTGATGACCGAATGGGATAAAGACGGTGCCAAACAAATTCGCCACAAAGACGGCGATTTAGGAGGTACAATGCGCTTAGGTGCTTATGAATGTGACTTAAAAGCCGGTTCAAAAGTTGCCGAAATTTACGGTGCAAATAAAATTTTTGAGCGTCACAGACATCGTTACGAAGTTAATATCAAATATAAAGATATGCTCAATAAAGCCGGCATGGTTATCACCGGCTTGTCGCCGGACGGTCAGTTACCGGAAATTGTCGAACATCCGGATCATCCGTGGTTTATCGGCGTTCAATTCCATCCGGAATTAAAATCGCGCCCGTTTGAACCGCATCCGTTGTTTGTGTCGTTTGTAAAAGCCGCAATTGATAATTCACGCTTAGTCTAGGAGAACTTTTTATGAAAATAGCTATTATCGGAACAGGCTATGTCGGTTTACCTTCCGGTGTCGGTTTTGCCGAACTCGGTAACGAAGTCTATTGCATTGATAATAATATTAATAAAATCAATATGCTGAATAAAGGCGTTCTGACTTTATACGAAAACGGCTTGGATGATTTGTTTACACGCAATGTCAAAGCCGGAAGGCTGCATTTTACCACATCGATGAAGGATGGCGTCAATAATGCCGATTTAGTGATTATCGCCGTCGGAACACCGCCGCATCCGGTTACCAAAGAGGCCGATTTACAGTACATCGAAGCTGCGGCTCAAGAATTAGCCCCGTATTTGACGGGCTATACCGTTGTTGCAACAAAATCGACCGTGCCGGTCGGAACCGGTGATAAAGTTGAAGCTATTATCCGTAAAAGTAATCCTAAAGCCGATGCCGACATCATCTCTCTGCCGGAATTTTTGCGCGAAGGTTTTGCCATTTACGATTTCTTCCATCCGGAACGTATTGTTGTCGGAACGGATTCCGAACGTGCCCGTCAACTTATCAGTGATTTGTATGCCACTTTTGAAAATACAAAATTACTGTTTGTCAACCGCAAATCCAGCGAGACAATCAAATATGCTTCCAATGCCTTTTTAGCCATTAAGCTTAATTATATCAACGAAATGGCTAATTTTTGCGAAAAATCCGGAGCCAACATTGATGAAGTTGCTTTAGGTATGGGGTTAGACAGTCGTATCGGCAATAAATTCTTAAAAGCCGGTCCGGGATACGGCGGCAGTTGCTTTCCGAAAGATACCAATGCTATGTCATATATGGCGCGTCAGTATGGTGTAACCATGCCGCTGATTGATACCACCATTGCCGAAAATGATGCTCGTCCGGCATTGATGGCTCAAAGAATCTTACAACTGTCCAAACCGGATGCTAAAATCGCCGTATTGGGTTTGGCTTTCAAAAACGGAACCGATGATTGCCGCACCAGTCCGGCTATTCAGATTATTGAAAAGTTGCTTGAGAAAAAAGCCGATATTACGGCCTTTGATCCACAAGCCAACGTATCGGCATTAAAATTACTCGGTAATAAAATTGCTTATGCCGATGACGCTTACAGTGCCGTTAAAGACGCAGATATCATCGCCGTTTTGACCGAATGGAAAGATTTTACAGAATTGGATTGGCAGAAGATAGCCTCTTTAGTCCGTCAAAAAGTCATTATGGACTGTCGAAATATTTTAGATGCGACAGCTCTTAAAAAACTGGGTTTCAAGTACCGGTGTATTGGTCAGAAAGATGAATAAATCAAAAGTCCTCTTAACGAGGACTTTTTTTTGCGATAAATACAACACTATAAAAAAATATCCCCGACCGATTGGTCGGGGATTCGCTGCTTACTGCGACTTACTTTCTTCTTAAGAATGCCGGAATATCCAGATCGTCGCCTGAAACATCGGTATCATCCGTTCCGGTTTTATCAAAAGAAGGAAAATCCATATCATTATGAGCATCTTCTTCGTGGTTCTTTTTACGAGCACGAATTCCCATAACGCGTTCGATAAATGTCGGTCTGCTTTCGGTTTCTTCCTCAACTTCATCGCTTACAACCGGTTCCGGTTCTGCCGGACGGCTGTCTTTAAAAATTGAGGTATCATTATTTTTGAAAAGAATCGGTTCTTCTTCGTTAGCCACATTTTCTAAAGAAGTATGGCTGGAGAAGAAATCATCTTGAGCCAAAGCAGAACTATTGAATTCAAAATCAGCTTTTGCTGTTTCTTCCGATTTGCTGTCATTATTCATAATGGCACTGAATAATGCCGAAGCTTGCGGAACTTCCGGTAATTCTTCCGATTTATCGAGTGATGCAAAATCATCTTCCAAAGCATTGCTTTCTTCCGAAACAATATTTTCTTCGCTGTTATCTTCTTCTGTTTCACTGTCAAACATGTCTTCTAAAGAAACATCATCATCCGTCGGTTCCAGAGACACAGGCTCAGCTTCGATTTCATCAACATTAACCGTCGGTACAAAAGATGTATCATCATAACTTTGATCAATCAAAGACGGTTCGGCAACCGGTTTTGTTTCCATTTTACGCGGCATACCGTCACTGATACCGGTTACAACGATGGATACGCGGATCTTACCGGCTAAATTGTCATCATAGCTTGAACCGAAAATAATGTTGGCATCATCACCGACTTCTTCTTTAATGGTGTTGGCAGCTTCGTCCAATTCCGGCAATGTAATATCCTGACCGCCGGTAATGTTAATCAAAACGCCTTTAGCACCTTTCATAATGCAGTCATCCAATAACGGATTCGATAAAGCTTGACGAGCAGCTTCTTTGGCGCGGCCTTTACCTTCGGCTTCACCTGTACCCATAATGGCTTTACCTTTATCTTCCATAATGTTTTTAACATCGGCAAAATCAAGGTTAATCAATCCCGGCATCATCATCAAGTCGGTAATCGAACGAACACCCGAATACAAAACGTTATCAGCCAATTTGAAAGCTTCGGACAATGTTGTTGTTTCATCAGCA
>CAMVHF010000098.1 GCA_947167235.1 uncultured Alphaproteobacteria bacterium | reverse complement strand
TAGAATTTTTTTATAACAATACAACAAAATATCAGAAAATTAAAGACTTAGAAAGTATAGGAAGCTTTGTAGAACAACGTAATAATTCAGTTTTAATCCACGGATATTCCAGTTTTTCGCCGGAAGATAGTGACAAATTAGAAGAAATTACAAGGAGAAAAATATTAGGGATGGCGAGAGAAGTCATAAAACAATATGAGTTAGGGAATTATGATAATATTTACAATGCAGCCATGTTTTTGAATAACAATTTTAACTAAAAGAGGAAACAGATATGGAAAACGAATTGCTGATACAATCTTGCCGTATGGCTTTTTCGGCATTAATTCACGATATAGGCAAATTTGCCGAGCGTGCAAAAATCAATATCTCAGCGGAAGATAAAGACAACAATATTCATATTTTTTGCCCGTATAACAAAGAGCATCAACATCATTCACATATTCATGCCGCTTATACCGGAATTGCTATTGATATGATCGAAAAATATCTGCCGCAGATTAATAATACCGATACATCTCCGTTTCAGACAAATGCCAAAGATAATTCGATCATCAATGCGGCGGCAATGCACCATCAGCCGGAGACATATTTGCAAAGCGTTATCAGTGTGGCAGATCGTTTATCCAGTGCATTTGAGCGGACACAATATGATGAATATAACCATTCACCTGATAACGAAAACTATCAGCAAGCACGACTTATGCCGTTGTTTGAAAAATTATTGAATGAAGAACAAAATAATTTTAATTATCGCTATCCTTTATCGGCATTATCGCCGGATGGGATTTTTGCGCATTTGAAAAAAAATATAAGCGTTGCAGAGGCTGAAGCGGAATATAAAACACTGTGGAATGCCTTTTTGCAAGATGTGCAAAAATTAAATAATCGGGAAAACTGGAGCCTATGGTTAGATAATTTTGATACATTATATGCTTTGTATACCCAGAATATTCCGTCATCATCATATAAAACATTATCAGACGTGTCATTGTATGATCATTCCAAAAGTACGGCAGCACTGGCCACGGCATTGTGGCGGTATCATTATGAAACAAAAACAGAAACGGTTGAAGCGCTGAAACATGATACCGAAAACAAGTTTTTACTTATTCAAGGTGATGTATCAGGTATTCAGAACTATATATTTGAAGCAGGTAAACATTCGCGGAAGAGTGCATATAAGTTTTTGCGCGGTCGTTCATTTATGATTTCATTGTTCAGTGAATGTGCGGCTCTGAAAGTATTGGAAGAGCTCGGGTTACCGTCTACCTCGCAAATCATGAATGCGGCCGGAAAGTTTGTTATCGTTGCGCCGAATACGGTTGAAACCAAACAACGCATACAACAAGTCCGAGATGAACTGAATGCTTGGTTTAAAGCTGAATATTACGGATTGGTTTCAGTCGGAATTGCCACGATTGAAGCATCGCAACAAGATTTTGAAAATAAAAATTTTGCAACATTGCAACAAGCCATTTTTCAATCACTGAGTGTTGCTAAAATGCACAAGTTCGATTTGTGCAGCAATACGCCGGAATTTAATGATTTCTTCGACAACTATGATAAAAATATGGGCTTGTGCTGCTTTGACGGTAAAATGCCGGCTGAAGAAGCCGTGTCAGACAGTGATGATCAATATGCCTGCCGACGTTGTTTGGATATTTTGTCGCTGAGCGAACATTTAACGCGCCAGAGCTGCATATATATTGCCGATAAGCCGCAGAATAACGGATTTAAAAACGATATCCTCGGTTATTATGTCGGTTGGCAGAGTACTAAGGATGCCGTCCGTATTTGGGATATTTCATTACCGAATGATGCGGCTCGACCGATGTTTAACGGCTATGCTAAGCGCTTTATCAATGCCTATATTCCACGTTTTACGGAAGATGATATCAACAAAAATGACGGCCTCTATAAGGATAAGGAGTTAGAGCCGGCAGAAATCAATAAACCGAAGACATTTTCTCATCTGGCGGTTGAAAATTGCCTGTTTGCGGACGAAAGACTTATCACTAAACCAGCATTAATGTGTATTAAGGGCGATATTGATAATTTGGGGCATATTTTACAGTCCGGTACCAAACATACCACATTTGCGACAATGGCAGGTTTAAGCCGACAAATCAATAACTTTTTTGCCGTATGGTTACCGTGGTTATGCCAATCCGAGCTTAAAGCTCGCAATATTTACACGGTTTTTGCCGGCGGCGATGATTTTTATTTAATCGGACCGTGGCTTGATATGGTCAAAATTTTGCCTGTATTGCGTCGTAAATTTGCCGAGTACGTTTGTAACAATCCGAAGATTACATTTTCTGTCGGTATGTGTATGACACGTTCCGGAGATGATGCTGTCAGTATGTCGGATATGGCTGAAAGTGCGCTTGAAAATGCTAAAAAACGCGAGGTCAATAAGATAACGGTTAAAAATGCCGTATGTTGTTTTAATCAGGTAGTTGATTATGAGGAGTACGGGCAACTGCTTGAAGCGGAGAATGAACTTGATGGATTGTATCAAAAGTTTGATTTATCAACCGGTTATATATACGATCTTTTAGCTTTATGTGATGATATCTCCAAAGTAGACGAAGATTTTATGCGCGCCATGTGGCGTTCTAAATTGGTATATAAAAGTCAACGCTTTATAGATACGAACAAAAATGTTGAAAAAGAGGATAAACAAAATGCGGTAAAGACACTTGTTACAACAATAAGTACCGCCTTGGAAAAGTATAAAGAAAAATACAAAATAGCCTTATATATTTGGCTCTATAAACACAGGGAGAACTGATATGAATAATAACACAAATTTTACTTCATCGCAATATAGAAAATTGCCTGATTTTAATGTTAAAAATCTGACAAAAGAGTTGTTTGATGTTACTGCAGACAGATGTGCCAAGATTATTTCTGAAAGTAATAAAAAGGAACAGAATAAATCAACGCAAATACGCCGATTTTATGACGAATTGGTTATGTGGAATGAACGTGCCGGTATATCCCAAGAGGCATTCCAAAATGCGTTGCCTTTTATTTTTATGATAAAATCAAAAGTAGCGTATGCTGAAGGTCGTGGCACGGTTGATGAAACATTTAAAATATTTATGGGTACTGTCATAGATCAGATTGATGACGTAAAAACCCTTAATAATGCCAAGTTATTTATGGAAGCCGTTATGGGTTTTTATAAATTATATAAACAAGATTAAAAAACGAGGAGAAACAAAATGAGTTTTACAATGAAGATGATAACCGGAAAAATCAAAGTTGTTACCGGTTTACATATAGGCTCCGGCAGTACCGAAATGCACATCGGCGGTACGGATAATCCGGTAATTAAAAACGGCTCCGAACCGTATATTCCCGGATCATCATTAAAGGGAAAATTACGCAGTTTGCTTTGTTTGTATGCCGGTGATGAGAATAACGAAAAGATTGCCAAACTGTTCGGTATAGCCGCAGATGATAAGGTTAATAAAGATAAAGCCGAAGAACTCAAAACTTCACGTTTGTCTTTTTGGGATTGCTTTATTACGGATGAATGGCGTAAAAATATCCTTAACCGTCAGATTGATTTTACTGAAGTCAAAATGGAAAATACCATTGACCGTGCAACCGGAACTTCTAAGAATTTGCGCAATACCGAGCGTGTTATACCTGAAACGGAATTTGATTTCAAATTAACATTGAAAGTATTTGATAATGATGAAGATTTGCAACAAGTTGTTTTAGGTGCGTTGAAGCTTTTGGAAATGGATAGCTTAGGCGGTTCTGGTTCCCGCGGTTACGGTAAAGTTAAATTTATCGATCTTAAAATTGACGGAACGGACATCCAAAGCACATTTGATGCCATAAAACCATTTGAAGATAAAGACAAACGTTTTATTTAGAAAGAGCAGCTTATGAAGTTATATCAAATAAACATACGTCCGTCCGGCGGTTTTTATTCGCAAATCAAAGGTGATATGCTGTTTGGTATGTTTTGTTGGGCGATTATTGAAAAATTCGGTCAAGACCGGCTGATAAGTTGTCTGGACGGTTATACGCAAAATCGGCCGTTTATTGTGTTTTCCGATGCTTTCCCTCAAGGTTGGTTGCCTAAGCCGACATTGCCTTTTACCTATTATCGAAAACAAAAGCAAAACGATGATGATTCGGCCTTAAAGCGTAAAGATTTCAAGCGCAAAAATTGGTTGCCGCTTGATAAAATCGGGTTATCGACGCTTGAAATGACCGAATATTTTAATGAAGTGCCGCATATCAAAAAGTCATTATACACATCTGTACACCTTGATCCTATCCGACATCATACGACCGGCGGACAATATTCGGCATATACGACCGAAAAGTTAAGCTATGCCGCAGAAGTGCTGAGCATTTATGTTTTAATAGATGAAGAGCGCATTAAGGTTGACGAAGTTCAACAACTTATGGAACTTATCGGTCACAGCGGTTACGGCAAAAAAGCTTCATCCGGTAACGGTAAGTTTGACATAACAGGTGATATCCTGCCGTTCAAGTTTGCCGATAAGCCGTCGGATTCGTACTTGACTTTGGCGCCGTGTGTACCGCAACCTGATGTATTTAACAGTGATAAAAGTTTTTATCATATATTTGTGCGGTTCGGTAAGCACGGTAATCAGGCGGCACACTCGAATTGCCCGTTTAAAAAGCCGGTAATGACGGCTGAAACCGGAGCGGTTTTCACATTTGCTTTAGCACCTTCGGCGGATAATGTCAGCTTTATCGGCACCGGAATAAGCAATATTTCGCAAACCGAGCCGGCAACGGTATTTCAGGGGTATGCGCCGGTTATTCCTCTGCAGTTAAAGGAGGCGGAAAATGATAAATAATACCAATAAAGTGTATAAGCTGAAAATAACGACATTATCGCCGGTTCATATCGGGGATATGGTAGATTTTGAGCCGACCGGATATGTGATTTATAATCCGAGCAAAGCCGATTCTTTGCCGACTCAGTCCTCAATAGAGCCGGAAATGATTATATGTCCGGAATGCGGTTATGCCAATCCGCTGAACAAAGTCAAAGGGAATCCGTATTGTCTTGAATGTGATGCAGAGTTGGAATTACCGACAAATTCGGCAAAAAATGAGCCGGCTTCCGTTTTGAAAAACGAGCCGTCTTATTTATATACTTTTACGCCAAAACAGTTATCGGAAGCTTTATCCGGTATCGAAAAAAAGCAGTTATTGGATGTTGCGCGTATCGGTAATTTTTATCGGTTGGAAGAATTTTTCAAAAGCAAAATGGCTAAGATTGTAGTTCAAGCAACCAAACATGCGAGAGTATGTCCGGAGATTACCGCACTGTATAACCAAAAATACGGCAACGAACAAGCGCAAAAAGGCAAAGAAAAT
>CAMVHF010000097.1 GCA_947167235.1 uncultured Alphaproteobacteria bacterium | reverse complement strand
AAAAATAATAACAGCCCGATTGCACCGGCAAATACACACGACAAAATACTGACGCTTAAACGAAACGTCAGCGATTGACGATGATACCAAGCCAACCAAGCTGTCAACATATCTTATTTAATATCCATAATTCCCGTAAAGCCGACAATGTTAAACAACTCTTTAACACTCTCTTGTACATTGATGATCTGCATGGTACCTTTGTTGGCATTCATAATTTTTTGAGCTTGCAAAAATACACGCAAACCGGCGGAGAAAACATAGTCAACGTCTTTTAAGTCAAATATCAATTCTTTAACATCAACCAAATGCAAACCTTCTTGCAAAACCGGTGCATTATTGGTATCTATTCTGCCGACAATTGTATAAGTTACTTTATCGCCTTCGCGCTTTTCCGTAAATTCCATATAAATAATCCTTTCCTGTTTTTTTATTATTATATAAATCTCGATAAATTAGTCAACATTAAATAAACAACTTTTATAAAACTGTTCTATTCTTTCCAAATCTTTGACCGATACATCACAAGTTTTTAATTCTTTCATCAGATATTCCGGATACTTATTTTCCGCAAACATTCGGCGGGTATATGCATAATTAAAATCAAAAATCCACGACAATACCAACAGCACTCTGTCGGCATAAGTGCGAATTGTGTTAACTTTGACAACCTGCTTATTAAAAAATTGCTCGGCAACCTGATGAGAAATTCCTGCCGTTTTGGCTTCCTGACTTAATTGCTTGTAAAAAATATCTTCTCTGAGATGATCTCTTTGTTTAATAACCTTCAGATTTGCCATTTTATCGGCATCACGAACTAAAAGTAAAATTTGCTGAATTTCCATTTTATGCGGTGATTTTTCTGCTTGTTTCCATAAGTCGGAAGCATAGACATCTTCTATCATCTGTCCGTGATATTTAACGGCAAATAAAATTCGCATATCGCCGTATATTTCATCATTTTTCAGAATTTCGTACCCTATATCTCCGTGATTGATACGCATTGTAAAGGCCGACATGGCATTGTGTTGGCATTCTGCCTCATAACGCTCAAAATTTTCTTCAAACCGCCCTACGTCATGAAACAATAAAGCACGCTCAGATAAAAGTCTAAACTCATCGGTTTTGTTTGCCAATTCCGGTGTATTATATAAAATATCTCGTCCGATTTGCAAAACATCTATTGAATGTCTGAACTTGTGGTTAATGAATTCGTGATACATTGAAGCCGCCGGAATTTTTTCGGCAACCGCGCAATAATATTGCTTAAATCTGATAAGATCCTGATACATATTCTCTAACTATAAGGAATTACCGCCCCTGCTTAGCATCGCATATTGCATAGCCGCTGATTGTTGATTATTGTTGACAGTTTGTTGAACATCGCGAGGTTGCGAGGTATCTCGAGCTTGCTGATTATTGTTGGTTTGTTGATTTTCTTTGGCCTGACGTTCTTGAGCTTTGGCTATAACCATTTCAGCATATTCTTGGGATATCTGGGCATCTTTCGGAAAACAAGCATGTGCATATTCTCCGTAGCGAGAAAATGAAATTTTGTTTTGTACAAAATCGCAAGCAAACTGACTGTTATTGCGTTTGACGGCAATATGCCCGTACTTACCGCCGGCAGTATTACCTAATTTACCTCTGACGGAACTGTCGCGAATATCATCAACCGTAACGGTTACACCCGGCTGAACCTTCTTAAACAAATCATTCATTTCTTCATTGCTTCGTATGGAGGAATTATAGCCGTAAGCACTGTTTTTAACCGATAAGCTGATAAAATCGCCGCTTTTTTCCAATACTTCATAACCGCAACATCCGCCCGGAACACCTCTTTGATACGGTTGCAGTGTTTCAACTTTATATTTATAAGCATCTTTATTTGTCAAAGAGTCAACTTTACAGTTGTTATATATGTTATTAACACCCGATAAACAACTGCCTGTTTTAAGTTTTCCGTCAGTACCGTAACTGTTTCTGACTTTATCGGCTGATCCGGCTAATTTCTGACATGTCGGTCCGCCGCCGATATTTTGTATAATTTCAGGATGTTCGTCGCAAACCGCTTGAAAGTCTTCTTTGGTAACACCGGCTTCAGCCATTAAAACATCGATATTGACCTTATCCTGTCCACCCGATATGTTATTATAAATTTCATTAGGGGACTTAACGACAGTTTGTCCCTGTCCGTCTGATTGTGCTTCCCGACCTAATACATTTTCCGGTGTTATTTGCTCGATCACGGCATGAGCTTTATCTGCATCTTCTGACATCGTTTGATGAACGACATCTTCATCTTCTTCTTTACTCATAGCACACCTCCATCATCCATAATCATCGGTATAATATGCTCTTATTATACCGGATATCACAAATTTTGTCAATATGTATTTAAGAAATGCCTTTTTGAAATTTCTTTAGGCGGGCTATTCGATCTTCGGTTGTCGGGTGTGTTCTGAACAGTTTGGTTATAACAGATAATTTACCGAACGGATCCACGATAAACAGATGAGCCGTATTTGAAGAAGCTCGTTGCATTTGATATTGTTGCGAATAGTTTTCTAATTTTGCAAGAGCATTAATCAACCATTCCGGATGACCTGTCAAACGTGCGGATCCTTCATCGGCGGCATACTCCCGTGTGCGCGAAATTGTCATTTGGATAATACTGCCGGCTATCGGCATTAAAATTGCCCCACACAAAAGTGCAATACCGTTATTGGAACGACGTCCGTCGGAATATTGTCTGCTATTATTCTGATAACGTGCCATATTGCCGAGCATGGCAATAGCTCCGGCAAACACCGCGGCAATCGAACCGATTAAAATATCATAATGGCGAACGTGGCTCATTTCATGTGCCAAAACGCCCTCCACTTCTTCTTCGGTCATTAAATTAAGCAGGCCTTGTGTGGCGGCAACGGCTGCATGGCTCGGATTACGACCTGTTGCAAATGCGTTCGGTGCCTGTTCCGGAATAATATAAACTTTCGGCATAGGTAAACCGGCTCTATCAGCCAGACGTTTTACAATCATATATAACTGCGGTGCCGTATTCATCGTTACTTCTTGTGCGGCATATTGTTTAAGGACTAATTTATCGCTAAAGAAATAACTGAAAAAGTTAAGTCCGCAAGCCATTAAAAATGCGGTTTTCATACCACTTTCACCGCCGACTAAATTACCGACATACATAAAAATCAACATTAAAACACACATTAATAAAATTGTTTTCCCGCGTCCCATTTTTTATATTCTCCTTATATTACGGTTATTTTCCGGCTGAGTTCATAAGACACATCCGTTATATATATCAAAATTTAACCACGTTACGTTTTATCTGTCAACATAAAACACGTGCAAAAGACTATTGACAAAGGTTATTTTGAAAGTATAACGGCTGACAATTTTTTATGCATTATGGTTTAATTATTTTAAGTTTATGAATAAGTATTATTTGGAACTTCTGCCTGAATTTAAGGCTTTTTGCATTTCAGATGAAGTTATTGATGAGTGTAAGACAGTTATTCCGGAAATGTATATTCCCGATGACTTTTTTATGCCGATGGCTGTTGGCTGCCCCGAAATTGATCTACATACATCGAATTATTGATGTGAAAATTTAGACCGATTTTCGGTTCGCATTACGAGAACAATATAACTCTTGTTACTAAATAATATTGCGTATATATCTCTGATTTACGGAAAGAACTAAGATACTTTAGGCTATCGGTTAAACAATTAACCGCTTTTAAAACCGTTGAAAGGGCACTTCGTGAGAAGCGCCCTTTCTTTCTTAGAGTTTTTTATTCCCATTCAACAACCGGATAGTTGGCCCACCCTTTGATGTTGTAGTGCCACCATTCGTGCGGAATAGCTTCGAAACCGTATCTCTCCATCATCGAACGCAGGATAATCCGGTTAGCTATTGCTAAACTGGGAACACACATATAATCGTGACGAGCTTTTTGCAAGTGTTGCTGAAACTGAGAAAAATCGCCGGCTAAGACCTGCTTGGCATATTTTTCTTCGTATGCATCGATTTGCGTCGGATAGACCAGATTATGACCTTCCAAATCGGTCAGGCACACATCAACGGCTGTTCCGTGGCAATGATTTGAGCGTTTATAATCCGCTGCAAAGAAGCCTTTTATCGGAACAATTTCCAGCATCTTTTTGTGAGCCAACGGTGGCCTGTATGCATCACAGATTCGCATTTTACACTTGCGGCGTTCTAACTCCGGTATCATGGATAACAAAGCCTTTCTGACAACCGGATGTACATACGCTTTGTTACCGAAGCCGATTTCCTGATAGACGGCCTGCCCTACCATATTGTTCGAGCGAGCATACATCATATCAATAATGAAATGGCTATCTTCGAGAAGAACTAAGTTATTCATATTGTTTTCCTCATTTTTGGTTTAATCAAAGAATAAATCCCATACTATCTTGAAAACAAAAGAAATCAAGTATATTACGCCAAAGATGATTAACATGAAAACTTTTGCCAGAATCGCATGATCAGTCAACAAACCGGCTTGAAGAGCCGTATCTCCGTACAAACAAATCAAAACAAAAGCAATCATTAACACAAGTCTGCAAACAGTCTGTATCTCCGGATGGAACCGAAAAGTAAACAACTTCAAAGAATGCAGATCATACGAATACGATGCCGAGCAAATTCCGAGGAATATTGCCATCAGCAGTAAGACAATTAATAGTACCATAAGTTAATATGTATTTAAATGATTAGTAAATTGTGTTGATTTTAGACGAAAAATAAAAAACTGTCAAGAATATTTTGACAGTTTTTCGTAATTAGTCACCGGATAGTCTGACGGTTCAGAAAATCTTATAGCTATGCATATAACATCAGAACTTCCATTTCAGGCCGACATCGGCGGCGGTGTTGTATTCATGGTCGATGTATGATGAAATCTTACCGTAAATATTCAAATCCTGCCAATTGTAGTCAAAGCCGCTGCGGATGACCGCACGATCACGACCATGCTCGTTTTGCAGTCTGAAACTACCGTCCATACCCTCTACGCCGAGCTTTAATCCGTACGGATCGCCAAACTCATGATACAAACCGATACCGGTATTGAAACTTAACTTAGCTTCTTTATAGTAAAAAAAATTGTTAACATAATAAGTCATTAATGTCAAGCACTTAATGCATATAAACACTATTATATAAACAAAAAAGTCCGCTGAATTTATCAGCGAACTTTTTGTTATAGAATTTGAGAAAATCAACCGAACAACTCAATCTTGTACTCGTAAGCGTCGGCAAGAAGGTTGTAGCCGTACTCGGGGAACAGATCGGCAAGCTTGAGACAGATGGCGGTCACACCTTCCAGACGTTCATCGGGAATCTGAGCCAGAATGTCGCGCAGGTACAGCTCCGGAGAGAAGACATCACCCTGAACATACACCTTAAACTTTCCTTTTCGCTGCAGCTTGTCGGCCG
>CAMVHF010000096.1 GCA_947167235.1 uncultured Alphaproteobacteria bacterium | reverse complement strand
CTTAAATTTATTATCATCAACATACCCGTTATGACGGAATGCTTCACTTATATTGAGCATAAGCGATATTTCGGTCAGCAAATCCTGATCATTGCCACAATCCGCCAACCGTTTATTTTTTTCTTTTTCGCCGGTATAGACAACTTTATAGCGTCCGTCGACATAAAATTCCGTCTCGCCGACTGTCACGTCTTTCGGATACGAAATCGTATAACGTTCGATTTTTGAGGGTAACTCCATACCGATAGTCGTATTTGTATAAGGCGGAATTGCAAAAACCGGACGATTACCGTTATCTTCTTCTTTTTTGATGTGTTGCAAAGTCACATATGATTTATTATCGCTTCCGCGAATATTGTTTGCGGTATAATCCGCAAATTCCTGCTTTTCAGCTTCATTCAGCTTGGTAATTTTCCACGGAAAATAATCGCCTTCCGGATACATCAGATTTTTTTGCGCTTCAGCCATATCATCAACGGATGTCAGCCACAAATACTGTTCATGTTCTCTGAACATATACAAGAAGTCATCATATATATCCATCAAATCACTGATTTTTCCTTGATGAACGGATGCGTATTTTTCTGATGTATATTTTTTCATATTAACCTCTTGTTTTCCGCGCGATTTTATACTAAACGGCATATATTGTCAACATTTAAAACGGACAAAAATAATCAGCCGTAAGAATTCAATACCTAAAGATGCAACTTCAAAAAATAACTGTTGCATCTTGTGTGTTTTTGGATTAAATATGCCATATAAGTATAATAAAACATTTATACATTAATTAAAATATCTCTTACCGAAGAAGCCCACTGGCAATAACTTTTAGAGAAAGAAGGCTAATTATGAAAAAACAATCCCCTCTTTTGTATACAACTTTATTAACGACTTTAATTTTAAGTTTGTACTCATCACCGGCATTTTCTTTTAACCCTGACGAATATACATATAAAAACAAATTAATTACCGTTGACGGTGATGAAATGCTTATGCTCCGCGTTTACAACAGCGGACAGAAAATCGAATTTTCGGCTGAGGACCTCAATTCTGATGAAGGTGATGATCTTAAAGTAAACAGAGTCTTCAATAAGCATGATTTAGCTAACGTACAAAGTGCCATACGTTACATTAAAGACGTTTTTGGCGTTCCGACCCAAACACCTGTTATTGAAGTTATAACAGACGATGAGGAAAATGCGGCATTTGCCTCGCCGGTAAGCGGAACAAACGGCTTATTCGGTACCCGTTTAAGCACATGGTTTGCCAATCAGGATGACAATACTCAGTTACCGACAGGTTTTTTGGAAATCGGAGATATGGGTGATAAAGACGGCATTTCTTTGCATTCGCTGACAGACAAAGGTGAAGGCGCTGCAATGGCATCCGTGATTGTTCACGAGATGATGCACGGTATGGGTATTTCCACAACTGTCGATAATGATGAAGATACAAGCGGAAAAATAACCTTTTTTGCACCAAATACCAATTCGGTATTCAGCGGACACCTTTATGATATTTATAATCATCAGTTACAGCCGGGCATGATTTTTAAGAAAGGTCCGGTTGCCGAACCGGAGGCGACCTCTTTTTATCAGTATGATAACAGCGCGCAAAGCGGTGCTTATTTCTGGGGTAGCAATGTTAAAGATGTGTTGACGGTCGGCGGCGAAACAACTGGTATTGCTTTACCGGACGGCGAATTAGACGGTCTTAAAGTTAAAGGTATTCCGGTTAACGGTTACGAAGATACCTACGATGAAGAAAGTAAAAGGTTTATCGAATACCCTGAGTTGAGCCATTTGGAATTGCAAAACAGTATGATGAGTCACCAAAACTATCGAAACTGGGGAATATTTATGGAAGCTGAACTTGCGGTATTGCAGGATATAGGCTTCACCAACATCGATCGCCGTCGCTTTTTCGGTTTTTCAATCTATAATGATAACTTGATATACACAAATACCGCCGGTTATAACAGTGACCAAAATTGGGGCATAGGTTTACATATTTACGGCAGCAATAATACCGTTACCCAACAAGCCGATATTGAAACCCGCGGTACGGATGCATACGGTGTTCGTATTGACGGACAGAAAAACACGTTTATTGTTCCGAGCGATACAAAAATTTACACCTCCGGGGACGATAATGCCGGTATTTTGGTTTCTTACGGTAACGGCCACAATCTGAATATCCAAGGTGACGTTGAGGCCACAGGTGCGAACGGTATTGCCCTGCGTTTCGACTTTGGCGGCAATCTGTTGGGTGATCAGGAAGAATACCGCGGTTCTTACTTCCAAATTAAAAAAGATGAAGATACGGAACAATGGTGCGACATTTCGGAAGACGGCGTTGTAGCTGCGCTTAACGGACCTTTGGCCGATCAGGTTGATATCAGCGGTAAATTGGTCGGCGATGACGCGGCAGTTTACATTTCGGACAACGCGCTGGTCAGACAAATCAATATCTTAAACGGTGCGTCAATTAAAGGCGACTTTCTCTCGGAATGGTCATCTTCCGTTAATCGCTACGGTGAATATGGTGATGACATAACGCTCTTTAAGCCGGCGGGTGAAGTCGACAGAACTTTGTTAACTTTCGGATATGCCGCTGATGAACAAGGTAAAGCCTCGGAATATGCCGATCCGAACTTTGAAATGACTTATAACGGAAGCATTGTCGGTGCTGACGGCTTTAATGTTCAACTTGCCGGCGGAAAGCTGACTTACGGCGGTATTGCCCACACCAATATTCTGCAAACGGAAGAAAATACGGAACTTGCTTTGAACGATGGTTATATTTCCGCCAATATTATCTCCGGTCAAGGAACTGTTTCCATGGCCGAAAACAGCTATATCGTTGTTAAAGGAGAAGACGGTCAGGCACAGTTTAACAACCTGACAATCAAAGAAGATGCCGATGCGGAAATTTATACCGAACAAGGCTCAATTGAAATTAACACAATGCAAAATGCCGGCATTGCCGAATTTACCGCCGACAATGCGCAAGGAGGTCTGATTTCCATAGAAACATACGCGGGAACAGATGATTCTAGACTTACTTTAAATCTGAGCAGCTCTACAGCCAATCAATTAAAGGGGAACACAACATCTCAAACAGTTCAACAAGGTGCAAAAGTATTAGACATTGACACTAATACGACATCTTCGGATTTGAACCTGCATATTGTCGAAGGTGACGTCAGCGGAGAGATTGATGCCGTTATCGGTGCCGACGGTAAAATACTGTCAGCCTCCGAAAAGAAAAACCGCACATCTGAAGTCTTGCAAGAAATCAATAACAACGGTTTCCAAGTTTTTCGTGCACAGATGAACGATATGGAAAAGCGTATGGGTGATTTGCGTAATATGCCGGGTGACCGCGGCGCTTGGGCAAAAGTAATTGCCGGTAAGAGCAAATACAAGAGTATGCATAATGATTATAAGACATTCCAATTCGGTATTGATCAACAATTCGGAGATTTCTTTGCCGGTGTTATGTCTTCATATACCAAAGGTGACGGCAAACTGCGTCACGGTTCTTCGGACGACAAAAACTATTCGTTCGGACTTTACGGCGGTTGGCTCGGAAAAGACGGACAATTCGTTGATTTGACCTTAAAGCGTCATCGTCTGAAGTCTGACTATAAATTCAACGCCAATAGTAATTATTTCAAAGATAAGTATAAAACCTACGGTACATCTGCTTCCGTTGAATACGGTTGGCGCTACGGTATTAAATGCACCGGCTATTACGTCGAACCGCAAACAGAATTCTTATACGGATATTTGGATGGTAAGAATTTTAAGACAAGTCAAGGCGTATCGGTTCAACAGTCTGATATCAAAAGTGCTGTCGGCCGTTTGGGTGTAGCCTTAGGCTGGATATCTCCTGATAAAAAAGGTAATGTTTACATTAAAGCCTCTGTCTTGAATGACTGGAAGGGAGATTCCAAAGTTCGCATGCGTAAAGGCAACGTCACCCGCCGCTACCATGAAGATATGGGCGGAACATGGGGTGAATTTGCCCTTGGCGGAACACTGCACATCAACAACAAACTGTCAACTTACGGCGAAATGGAAACAACAACCGGCAGCCCGGTTCGGACGGTTTATGAATTTAATGCGGGACTGAGATATAATTTCTAAAAACACAAAAAATAAAAATGAAAACCGCCGGCTCTGTCGGCGGTTTTCATTTTTAAGCCGGTAACATAATATGATATTTACTTCCATCAATGTTGTTGCATTTTATTACATAAGTTGTAAGATAAAAACAAGTGATATAGCACTTTGAGGTAAAATAAATGGAAAAAGATAAATCAAAACCTGAGTTCTTATATGCCGGTGATATATGGTCTGCTCTGTGGGGAAATGATTACACCAAGCCCCTTGCTTATACCATATCACATGCCGTTGCCAAATCAGATATGACGTTCACAACCAATGAGTATAGTTTCTGGGAATATAAGCCGTTTAGATCAATGTTTATGTTTAACAGCATTATGAAACATGAAAAAAACGCAAATTTATTCTTATCCATTTATCCTTTTTGCAAAGGTGTGGAAAATGAATTGTCTTTTTGCGATGTGTTGGAAAGCAGTGAAGACAATACGGATGGTTACGTTCTATTACAGAAAAATAACGCCGTACCGATGTGGATGTTTAATCCGCTGTATTTGAAACAGCAGAAACAACTTTTGCAACATCTGGATGAGCACAACGAAAGGCAAAAATTTATGATTTTCGGTATCGGTTGGGATATCATAAAAACACCGCCGAGAAGTATAAAAATATATGAAGGCAAAAATGATTACAAAGTTGCTTTACAAGAGTTTTTACGGGCAAATCCCGATAAATCGGAAGATGATTTTCCACTTATCAAAACAGCAGATGCAAGCCATATGAATTTTATAGGTGTGATGCAATGCGACGATGCTTATGAATTTTCATCGGATATTTACTCAATCAGTGAATTTAAGTATCACGGCACAATGTTTTATTGTTTGGAAATTGCGGTTTTGCGCTATTCCGGAGAACATGCGGAGGATGAAAAAGGATTGCGACTTAAACTTTATGCAAATAAAGAACTTTTGGGCGCATATAAGCCGCAAATCGGCGATAATATAAGCGGGATCATGCAATTAAACGCTTATCTATGCGACTGAACATATAAATTACCAACAGATAGGATTATATTGTATTTTGTTTTAGCGGCGGATAGGAGCTAAACTGCCGAAAATTCATTTTGACTAGCACATTTAATAACTGCAAAAAACAGTTGCTTTTAATGCCATTTTCCGCATTATATGAATATATGGTTTGATTTCAGGAGACAATTTATGAAAATACAGGCTGTAAAATTTTATCAAAACGGATTTATGACCGAACCGTTTGCTTTTGGAGGCGAAGACGGTATGGAAGCATTTGATGCCGGCAAGAAATATCGTTCATGCTTGCAAAACTATGTCATTGATACGGGAAGTGAGGTTATTTTGGTAGATACAGGGTTGCCTGCAG
>CAMVHF010000095.1 GCA_947167235.1 uncultured Alphaproteobacteria bacterium | reverse complement strand
CATATCAAAAGGCTTTGAACCTATCGGACAAGAGGACTACTCTATCGGTGCGGATACTTTCCAATTTTTCACCCGTAATCCGCAAGGCGGCAAGGCTAAAGATTTGGATATATCTGACATCAAAAAATACAATACTTACGCTCAAGATCATCATTTTGCACCTATCGTCGCCCATGCGCCCTACACGCTTAATCCGTGTTCCGATAAGCCGGAAACCCGTGAATTTGCCGAAATGGTCTTTGCGGATGATTTAATGCGCATGGAATATGTGCCGCACAACTATTACAATTTTCACCCCGGTTCACACGTCGGCCAAGGTATATCTGCGGGCATAGCCATGATTATTGACCTGCTTAATCGCTTACTTAAGCCTGATCAAACAACGATGGTTTTGCTCGAAACCATGTCCGGCAAAGGTTCGGAAGTCGGTTCGACCTTTGAAGAACTGGCTGAAATTATTGCCAGTGTAAAATGCCAAGATAAAATCGGTGTTTGTATGGATACCTGCCACGTTTTTGCGGCCGGCTATGACATCATTAATGATTTAGACGGTGTCATGCACTCGTTTGATAAAATCATCGGTCTGGAGCGCTTAAAAGCCATCCATTTGAATGACAGTTTAATGCCGTATCAGTCACACAAAGATCGCCACGCCAAAATCGGCGAAGGCTTAATCGGAAAAGATGCACTGGTTCGCTTTGTAAATCACCCGATTATTCATCCTCTGCCGATTATTTTGGAAACCCCGAATGATTTAGCCGGTTATGCTGCCGAAATCAAATTAATGCGCGATAACAGCTGATATTTTCAGCCATTAAAAAGCAATAACCCCGTAATGAGTAAAGCATTACGGGGGTATTTGTAGAATATACAATCAACGACGATTGTTGTGTCTGCGATTGTCATTACGAGGAGGTGTACGACGCGGCGCAGGTGGCGGCGGAGTAGACCTTCTGTACGAGCCGTGATAATACGTTCTCGGGTACACATACACACGGGGTACATAGTAGCCGTACGGATAGGTATATACAACAGGCGGCGTAGATACCACAACAGATGTCGGATAAACCGGATCAGAGATTGCCAGCGTTGTGCCGCAACTCGTCAATGACAGCAAGCTCACCAAGCAAACCGTCAAAACAAACAGCATCTTTTTCATAAGGCATATTGTTTTAAAGTTAATAGATATCTTAATTATTAATAAGTTATCTATATATTAGCCCAAAAAACAAAATTTGTCCAGTATTTTATGCAAATTAATCAATATTTACTATTATTTAAGATTATAAAGCTACCTTAAAATCTATCAAAATCAATTAAAGATAGAGCGGTATAATGCGTCATTTTTTATTTTTTGCAGTTGTCATCTCGTTAACTATTATCAACACGATATATGTTAAAAACAAATTTGCCGAATCGCTTATTGCCGAAAAGACCGTTCAAAAGGTTGACCCTAAAGACGTTATTCATGTATTTTTTGGTGTTGATGATAACTATGTTAAATATCTGTCGGTTACAATGGCTTCCATCCTTAAAAACACCAAAAGCCCTGTTTTTTTCCATATTTTGGATGATAGAATAGCCGAAGAAACAAAAAAGAAATTATTAAAATTGCGCAAATACAAAGATTTTTCGATTGAATTTGTGCCGGTTGATTATGCCCGAGCGCTAACCTTACCGAAAACTATTCAACCCCACGTCAGTAAAACTTCCTACTATCGTTTGCAAATATCCTCTCGGAACCCCAAACTGAAAAAATGTATTTATAGTGATGCCGATTTGGTTTTTGTTAGTGACATAAAAGAATTGTGGGATACGGATGTTGAGGACTTCTATATGGCTGCCGTTCCGGATCCTGATGATGTGAACCGCGCATATAATCGGCTAAAAGTTTTTCCGCTGAGCAAAAACGAGCATTATGTAAATGCCGGTATTTTGGTTCTCAATCTGGAAAAATGGCGGCAAAACAATGCCGAAACAAAATTTTATGATGCTGCCGCCAAATATAATGATAACATACCTTATCCTGACCAAGATTTATTGAATATCACTTTACACGATAAAATAAAATATTTGAGTCCTCGCTTCAATGCCATGCCGGAACTCGTTTATTTCAGCTTACCCGAACAATTTGAAGCCTTTGAATCACCGGCCATCATCCACTGGGCCGGCCCTAGAAAACCTTGGAATAATCCGGATACCCGTTTGTCCGAACACTTTTGGGAATATGTCAAACTGTCTCCGTTTGCTCCGGAAATCTATACGGATTTCTATCTTTCCCAGCTGGGGATTTCAAACAGAAAAATGTTTCTCAAGCTATGCAATCTCATTCCATAGCTTTTTACCGTACTTATGCAAGCCCCACAATGTTAATGCCATTATGGCACCGCCGGCAATCAGCTGAATACCCGTAGATATTAAATCATCACAATCCGAATAATATTGTATAACACTGTATACAGCCAACAACATCGCGGCATTAAACAGACGCGGCCGCTGATGTCTATATGCATAAAACGCCAACACGCCGCAGAAACACCAAGTCGGCAACATCGCCACCTGAACTGAAGAGAAAATCGCTAAACTGAATAAAAACAGCGGCATAACGGTTTGGCGATTATTTTTCAGATTTAATACATATATGTAAATGATGGTGGCAATAATGGCTACTATAACCGTCGTATACATTTTCAAATCGTTCAAACATTTACTGAACAGCGACCAGTTGTTGTCATAAGAAAACATTAAATACAACAGCACGGCACCACTGAACCAACGCAGTGCCCGCACAACATTTCCCTGTTTGATTTTTGAAATATTAACCAACGTTTCATACGCAATAATAACACCCAACAGGCTCAGCGTTTGTACATAAGCTCCGGACAGTTCCGTTAAGCGTTCTATTTTCAATGTTCCGGAAATATAAAATATCGGCAACCAGCCCCAGATTAACCCCGGCTGTGCAAACAAAAGCGGGAAAGCCAAGAAGCTCCAAAACAGCATCGCGCCGTCAAAATCCGAACGCAGGTGATAGACCTGCCCGATTAAACCTATCGTTGCCATAATCAAAAGGCAAAACAAGCACATACAGGCCGTATAGGCAATTTTATAATTACGGCTGTATAATTCGGTAATAATGCAGGCATTTACCAAAAGCAAAATCAGCGCCCCGCACAATTTTATGATATCCGGAATTTCCTGCCAGTTAGCCGCAACCAATGAAATTACACCCAGTCCGACCAAAAAAGCCGCAAAGCAGAATAAAATAGCCAGCCAATGGCTCTCTAACGAATTTTTTTGTTCGAAAGCTAAAATTTTCTCGACGCTTTTTGCTGTAATCAGCTTATTTTCCTGCCATATTTGCAGCTTTTTTTTCAAACGCATTTTTCGCTCCTACTGCTTTGTATTCACAAATTCCATAAAAGATGTACCGTCTACAAACAAATCGGTAATAATCGGCTCAAACCCCGGACTGTATGAAAATTGCAGGGTAACAACGCCGGCATTAACCTTTTGTGTCAGTTTTTCGGACTGTTCACGCTTGATATAAAAAGTATATGTGTTGTTAAAATTCTCTTTCGGACATACATTATCGGCAAATTGCGTGCAATCAGTCTTATCCCAATCCGGACGCAGATACATATAATAGCCTGAAAAGAAATCTTTCGGATCATAACCTTGAACCGCCACTTCAACTTTTTCAAAATTGCTCATATAGCTTAAGCGCAACATACTTCCTGCTAAAACAATAATCGGCAACAGTAATAATGAAGCTAAAACTTTAGTGTTCATCTTTTTTCTCCCATAAAACTTTACTAAATTTCATCAGCAGCAAAATCGTGCCGATTATTAAAATACCGGCGCCTATCAGATAAAGGCCCAAATGCTCTAAATTTTCGACATCTCCGTAATAGCACAAAATGCGAATAACTGCCAAAATAACACCGGTATTAAACCATCTTCGACTTTTTGAACGATATGCCAACAAGCAAATCACCGCACAAACAATCAAACTCGGCAGCAGATCAAACATATGATCTTCGAATGTACCTATAAACCAGAAAAGAATCGCTATAACCGATAGCTTGAACAATCTCGGCATTTTTTGATATTTGGAATATACGGCCATCAGCAAACAAAAGACAAGCGGCAACATGGAATTTACTTCATGCCAACCAAAAAAAGAATGCGGCGCATATGCAATCGAAAGACTTATATATGCTTCTTGAATAAGAACACCGATTAAAAATAAAGGCATAAAACTCTTACGCTTGGTTTGATTGTTCAAAAAGTAAATAATGCCGGCTAATATCGCATACGGTAATGCAAAACGAAAATATGCCGGCATCAGCAATTGCGGATCAAGTTTCGGCAAGGCTTGTGCAAAATATGCCGTACAACCATACATATTCCATAAAAACATGCCGCAATAGAATCGCAGCGGGTTAATAACGGTTTTATTTTGCTTTTTATCAAAATTGACCCACAATTCATAAATTAAAATAAAGACAAATACCAAATACCCGCGTAAAAAGTTTAATATAGTATTGTTAAAGCGATATTGTTGCGAAGCATCTGCACTACCGAATACACCATCTATAACAAAATCTTCCATCAAATGCGGCATATAGCGACAACCGAAGAAAAACAGCGGCGTCCACAGCCATAACAAGCGCGGTGCAATCAAAACCAAAGGCCAGCTGATTAACGACCACAACAGGCAGGCATTCGCCGCATGCGAATGTAAGTTATAAACTTGCCCGATTAAACCGATACCCCCCATAATCAAAAAGGCATAAATACAGGCAAATATTTGTTTCAAAATCGGTTTATCGTTTTTCATTGTCCACCAAATCGCACCTGAATTGATTAGCATGGCAACCAGTGTACCGCCGAGTTTAACGGCATTCGGTATACTCTGCCAATTAGCTGCAACTTCGGCAACAATGCCTAAACCGACCAAAAATGATGCAAAATACAAAAGTACCATCATCCAATAATTTTCTCGTGTTGCAGCTGCCGTTGCCGCGGCTTCGGCTTTTTCACCGCTGTTTTGCTCTACTTGTGCTGCTTTAAGCTGTGCTTTCGTAACCATGTATTATTCTCCCTGATTTTCGGCCTTCAGCATAACTTCCGGCGCTTCAATACCTAATAAATACAGCATTAATGTTAAAATATCTCTCACCGCTTTGGCCAATTTCAAACGCGAAGCAGCCAGCTCTTTACTTTCGGCACTCATAATCGGACAAGCATTATAGAATGTACTGAAAATTTGTGCCAGATTGTAAGTATAATCGGCAATAATGCTCGGTTCCTTTTCACTATGCGCGCGCATAACCACATTATGAACCTGAGCCAATTTCAAGGCTAAAGTGCGTTCTTCCGGTGCTTTTAAGATAATTGACGACGGTTCTAACCCGTTCGCTTTCGCCTTGCGCAAAATTGAATTAATACGCGCGATGGCATATTGAATATACGGGCCGGTTTTGCCTTCAAACTTGGCAAAATCGTCCATCTCGAATATATAACCGGA
>CAMVHF010000094.1 GCA_947167235.1 uncultured Alphaproteobacteria bacterium | reverse complement strand
AATCGCCTCGTCATCTGAGTTTATAGTGAGGGTGGTACGGTTGCTGGCAATTTTTTTCCTTGTGTATTTCTTTGTACACGGCGTCAAAAAATTGCTTCGCATTTACCTCGCTATCTGAGTTTATTGCGGTGGGGGTGTTGCCGGTGATTTTTTCGTTTGTGTACCATTTTGTACACGGCTCTCAAAAATTACGGCGTAATCGCCTCGTCATCTGAGTTTATAGTGAGGGTGGTACGGTTGCTGGCAATTTACCTCGTTACCAGAGTTTACTTTTTTATATTCTATGTTCAGATTTGTTTTTTTCTTTTATATCAGTTTGATTTTTACTTTTCCGGTACAGGCCGCACCGGATGCCTACGGTCGTGAATGGTTGCATTTATTGCATTATAAAACAACACTGTTCGGCGGTTATGAGGGATTAATGAATAATCCGGGGTTTTATGTTGCCAAAGATGGCCGCTATGATCCTGAGGCCGAAATGGAAGCGGAAATTCAAACTTTTAATATTGCCGATAATAAAGAAAAATGCGAGTTTCCGGCACGTTTCAACTGGCTGAAAGAAAAGGGGGGTGTTCAGGGAAATCTTGATGACTGTGAAGAATACCAAAGTTTTTTAAATGATGTCCAGCCGGACGGCGTAACAGTTTTATTTACCAATGCTTTTATGAGTAATCCGGCATCATTATTCGGACATACGCTGGTGCGTATTGATACCAAACGCAAAGGAACCCAGATGTTGGCGCACGGCTCGAATTTCGGCGCAAATTCCGGACCGGAAAGCGGGTTCTTTTTCGCCATGAAAGGTTTGTTCGGTTTTTATCAGGGCGCATATAGTTACAGCCCGTATTGGGATATAATTAATACATATAATAATATTGAAAATAGAGATATTTGGGAATATCATCTTAATCTAACAGATGAAGAAAAATACAAGTTTATCAATCATCTTTATGAGATGAAAAATGCCGGCGTTCGCTATTTCTTTTTGAGCAAAAACTGCTCATATATGCTGCTGGAATTGCTGGAGGCTGTACGTCCCGATTTGGAGCTGACCAAAAATTATAATTATTGGGCCATTCCGCTGGATACCTTGAAAACCATTAAAAATGTGCCGGATTTGGTTGATGATGTTCATTACCGACCGGCGCGCTATACCAAAATCAAAGCTCAGCTGAAAGATATGAATGAAGCGCAATATCAGGCTTTCTTAAAGGCAATTAAACAACACGATTATGATATGCCCGAATTATCCGAAAATGAGCAGTCCGAAGTTTTGGAAGCGGCGTATCAGTATTATCAATACCAATATATCGCTAAAAAGATGGAACTTAAAGAATATCGCAAAAACAGTTTTGCCGTCTTGCGCAAACGCAGTCAGATGCCGGCAGCCGCAGAAAAACAGCTTGAAGGCGAAGATCCGAGCTTATCACACGCTTCGGCACAAATTGCCGTCAAAAGCGGTATTTATAATCAAAAAAGTTTTGAAGAGTTGATGATTCGTCCGGCATATACGGTCTTAACCGATAATTCTTGGGGAATTATCAAAGGTGCCGGTGTGCAGGTGCTGGAGAGCCGCTGGCGCTATTATAACCAAAATCATAAGTTGGTGTTGCAAGAGTTTATACCGCTCAAAGTTTCATCACTTGTGCCGTCCGACCGCGTTTTTCAGCCGCTTTCTTATATGACCGATACGGCTATAAAGCGTGAATATAATCCGCAAACACAAAAAGAAGGTTATGTGGCCGATTTGGGAGTCGGTATCGGTCAAACGTATGCTTTGCTCGAGCGCTTTTGGATTTACGGAATTATGCGTATTAACGGGCAGTATGGCGGTTTTATTAAGGATAATTACTGGCTCGGTGCCACGCCGGAAGTCGGTATATTCAGTGATTTGGGGCGTGTGCGGTTACATTCGGCCGTGCGGAATACTTGGGCAACGCAGAAATTCGGCGACCGGTTAATGTTTAAAAATACCGTATCTTTCGGCATAACGCGCGATTTATCATTTAACTTATCGTATGACAGCAGTCATAATCGCGGCGGTCATAATCAGGAAGAATATGCCGCACAAATTTATTATGCTTTTTAGTTAAGCGCAAAAAAATAAACTCTTTTTTTATCTTTATCGGCTAGATTAAGCAACAATATGTTGAAAGGATAACCGATATGGAAAAAATTACACAAGCTTTCTTGTTGGCTGCCGGCCGCGGTACAAGAATGTTGCATTTAACCGACGACAAGCCGAAACCGTTGGTCGAAGTTGCCGGTAAGAGTTTGATTGATTATAATGTCGAACATTCGTTGAGAGCCGGTGTTAAAGACTGTATTGTTAATTTATGCTACAAAGGCGATATGATTCGTGAACATCTGTTAAAAACCTTTCCGAATGTGCATTTTATTTTTTCGGATGAAGAAGAAGCTTTGGAAACCGGTGGCGGTATAAAAAACGCTCTGCCGAAAATGCAAAACAAGCCGTTTTTTGTGATTAACAGTGACGCCTTATGGGCAGAAGACAGTGATAACACAATTCTGGAGCAAATGCGTCAGACATGGAATTCCGATAAATACGATATGATGTTGATGCTGCAGCCAATCGAAAAAGCTTACGGTGTCGGTGCTAACGGTGATTATTTATTGGAAAACGGTTATCCGGTACGTCGCCGCGATAAAGAGACTAAAGCGCCGTATTTGTATGGCGGTATAATGATATGTCATCCGCGTGTGTTTGATAATGAGCCGGAAGGCAAATATTCGCTGGTACGCATTTTTGATCGTTTGGAAAATGCCAAACGCTTAGGATATTTTATTCATCAGGGAAGTTGGTTTCACGTTGGGGATCCCGAGGCCAAAGAAGTTGCCGAAGCGCATTTTTCAAAAAGTCTTGCCGGCTAATTCAACAGCAGGTTTCCATTCTTTTGCGGTATGCGGGCGTGTAAACATATAAATTGAATCGGTTTTAGGTGCAAATAAGTCAGAAACGATTTTTTCCACATTGATTTCATATTTCTTATTCAAGTAATCACGCAAAGCATAGACCGATTCGCCGTAAGTTTCATGATTAATATGGTAAAATGATTTGTTTTTCTCTAATCTTTGACGGATACTTAAAATTTCTTTGCCGCGTGAGAACATATCGGCCATTTGTATAACGCGGTCGTAATCGTTGTATTCAATACCGTCCAAATAGTCTTTGACCTGCTTTAACAGCTCCGGACTGTAAGCCGGATAATCGGCAATGTCAATATCTTTAGTGATAAAACAATGTGTTAAGCAAATCGGAGCCAATTTCGGATAGCCGTTTTTGCTTAAATAATTAAAACCTTCGATACCGTGCGGAATATTGGTAACCGTTTCATCTTTGATGCGGCCGATATCATGCAATAAACCTAAGACATAAGCTGTATCCGGATCAAGCGTGCCGTTGGTGTTCTTGGCAAATTCTTCGGCGATTTTGGCGACATTGAAAACATGAACGCCATGTTCAAAAATGATACGCGGATTAGAACCGTGATATATGCGTTGTTGCAGATAATAGCCGGCAAGCTGTTTAGCTTCTTGGCGAGAAATTTGATTTTCGTAGCAGTTATGTATAAGTCTTTTAGCCATTACCTAATCTTAATCCTAATCGTTAAATCCGTTTGTAAACTAACGGATTTTATTTATACTGTCAATGAAAGAAGTGTGCATGTGGAAAAACTTCGGTAACGATTTATTTCAGCGCTGTAATAAAAACGTACAAGGACCGTCGTTGATGAGGGCAACTTTCATATCCGCCTGGAAAATGCCGGTTGAAACCGGAATATTGTAACTGCGGAGTTGCTCGACAAAGTATTCGTACAAAGGCTCGGCATCTTCCGGACGTGCCGCCGGATCAAACCCCGGACGGTTTCCGCAGGTTAAGTCGGCCGCCAATGTAAACTGTGATACGGCTAATATTTCGCCTTTGACATCTTGCACGGATAAATTCATCTTGTCGTTTTCATCGGTAAAAATGCGTAAATTCGCTACTTTTTTGGCTAAGTAGTCGGCTTGTGCGGCGGTATCATTCTTTTCAATCCCGATAAACAGTAAAAAACCGTCTTTGATGGCTGAAACTTGCTCGTTATTGACTGTAACCGATGCCGATAAAACTTTTTGAATTAAAACTTTCATTTATAATCTCCTAATAGAACAGATAGGATAGGGATATCGCCGCCACAATTCCGATGAAGTCGGCGAATAAAGCGCAAGGCAATGCCGAGCGGGTTTTGGATATTTTAACTGCACCGAAATACAGGGCGATAACGTAAAAAGTCGTTTCGGTCGAACCTTGTATAACCGAGGATACGAATGCCGGAAAACTGTCGGCGCCGTAAGTGTGCATAGCTTCAATCATCATGGCGCGGGCGCCGTTGCCGGATAACGGTTTCATCAAAGCCGTCGGTAGGGCCGGTATAAAATCAGTGCTAAAGCCGCAAAATGCAAACAGTTTTTCAAAGCACCAGACCACACCGTCCAATACACCGGAGTAGCGAACCACGGCAATGGCTGTCAGCATCGCAACCAAATACGGAATAATTTGTACGGCAATTTGAAAACCTTCTTTGGCACCGGTTATAAAGGTATCGTAAACATTGAGTTTTTTATATGCCCCGAAAGCCAAAAACAGTGTAATAAAACCTAAAATAAGCGCATTGCCGACGGTTTCGGAATATTTGAGGCGGGTTACGGTATCTAAAGAATAAAAATAAGCACAAATACCGCCGATAATGGTAATTAAGCCGAGCAGATACGCTAAAACGGTACGGTTGAATATTTTAAGCTTTTGCGTAAATGCCACCGCCAAAAATCCGGCAACTGTTGAACACGCGGTGGCCAGTAAAATCGGTACAAATACGGCCGAAGGATTGGTTGCACCTTCTAAGTGGCGGTACATTAAAATCGATACCGGTAAAACGGTAATGGCTGAGGCATTGATAACAATGAACATAATTTGGGCATTTGAAGCTTTGTCTTTGTGCGGATTATCTTTTTGCAGTTGTTCCATGGCTTTCAGTCCCATCGGGGTTGCCGCATTATCCAAACCTAAAATATTGGCGGCCATATTCATCACAATTGAACCGAAGGCCGGAGAATTCTCCGGTACTTCAGGCATAATGATTTTAAACAGCGGGCGTAAAGCCTTGGCTAAAATTTCGGTCAGACCGGATTTTTCAGCGACTTTCAGTAAACCGAGCCAAAAGCACAACATTCCGGTCAGGTTTAAAGCTAACTGAAAAGCGCTGGTTGCGGTGGCAAAAAGTTGGTTGGTTATTTCTGTCCATATTTCGTAATTACCGGTCAAAATACTCTGAATTAAAGCCGACAGAAAACCTAAAATAAAAAAAGATGTCCAAATTATATTAAGCATATTTTCCTCATGTTGTTTTTTATATAGTAAAGCCATTCTGCGGCAGTGCAACTTTTTTTTATACATTTATACAGATTTTTACCGATATATATTGACAAAAAAAGTGAAAAGATTTAATATCAAATGTAAGGAGAGGTTTTATGGCTGATTATATGA
>CAMVHF010000093.1 GCA_947167235.1 uncultured Alphaproteobacteria bacterium | reverse complement strand
GCTTGCCGGGGAACTTCGCCTCTTGCGGTAAAAAATGCCATTACGGGCATTTTTTATCCTCGAGCCCAACTGAGCTATATCCCCATAATTTTTAAATTTGCACTCAGTTGCTCGGTCACTCGTTCCCATCGGCTCGCCGCAGTTCGCTGTCGCTTCTTTGCTTGCCGGGGAACTTCGCCTCTTGCGGTAAAAAATGCCATTACGGGCATTTTTTTATCCTCGAGCCCAACTGAGCTATATCCCCTTTGCAGAATTGTCATAACAAATATCGCATACCTTGTCAATTAAAAAACGTTATTTTATATTTTTGTCAATTTTTTATTGACAACAACCATGAAATACGATACAATCACCGCAGAATTAACCATTAACTCCATAGGTATAAGAATGACAAAAAACTTTCCGCTCGGTGTTAGTAAACACGGTAAAAAGACTTTATTTTCAGTATATTCCGAACATGCTCACAAAATTGAACTCTGTCTGTTTTCGGACGATGAAAAGTCCGAAACACGCATTCCTTTAACCAAAGACGAAAACAATGTCTGGTCTGCCGATTTAGACAATATTAAACCGGGACAAAAATACGGATATCGGGCTTATGGCGAATTCGCCCCGCAGAAAGGTTTGTACTTCAACCCGAATAAGTTATTGATTGACCCGTTTGCCAAAGACTTATCATCAACATTAAAAGATTGGGAAGATCCTGCTCTGGCTCTGACCAATAATACAGACAGTGCCTATGCCGTACCAAAATCGGTGGTTGTTTTTGACGATCCGAAAGCTGATGCGCAAAAATACCCGTATTTACATAAAAAACCGCAAACCGAATGGAAAGATACTGTTATTTATGAAGCTAATGTCAAAGGTTTTTCAGCCATTCATCCGGATTTACCGGAAGACGAGCGCGGCACATTTAAAGCTTTTGCCAATCCGGAAGTCATTCAATATTTAAAATCTCTCGGTATCACACATCTTGAACTCATGCCGGTAACAACGACTTGCGGCGGTTTACAGCTAAAAAAAGAAAAAGGGTTAAGTGATTACTGGGGATATAATCCGATTAACCACTTTGCTCTTGATAAACGCTACGGTACACGCGAAGATTTCAAACAAATGGTCAATGAACTCCACAAAGCCGGCATTGAAGTCGGATTGGATGTTGTCTATAACCATACCGGCGAGTTTGGTGCCGAACATAATCTGCTTTCATATAAAGGGCTTGACGCACCGAACTATTATCGTTTAACCCCTGACGGCTACTTTATTGATACAACCGGCTGTAAAAACAGTATGAATACCAATACACCGATTATGCGTCGCTTGCTCGAAGATTCCTTAAACTACTTTGCCAAAGACATGGGCGTTGACGGCTTCCGCTTTGATTTGGCCGGTGACTGCGCACTGGATGGTAACACCCGCTTTGATGAAAACGGGCAATTCTTATCGGTTATTCGCCAGATATCCGAAGAACAAGGCGTTAAAATCAGCGGCGAACCGTGGAGTGCCATGGGCGGTTACTATCGCGGCAATATGAAAGGTATGATGGAATGGAACGATAAACACGAAGCAGCGGTTCGCAGTTTCTATCGCGGTGATGAGTATATCGTGCCGGAACTTGCCGGTCATATTTCCGGCGGTGAAGGTTTATGGTACGGACAAAACACTTCTAAATATATTCGTTACGTTGCCGCTCATGACGGATTTACGGCCTACGATGTCGTTAATTACAACGAAAAGAATAATTGGGCCAATAATGAATACAATAATGACGGAAACAATAATAATCACTCATCCGTTTCACCAAGTCGGGAAATTGCTTTTCGCCGTATTAAATCAATGATGGCAGCCAACATCTTATCTCGCGGCGTACCGATGATTTGTGCCGGAGACGAGCTGGCACGCACTCAACAAGGCAATAATAATGCTTATTGTCAGGATAACGAGCTGACTTGGTTAAACTGGAAACATTTTTCACCGGAACAACGCGACTTATATCTGCATATTCGCAAATTAACGGCTTTACGTTCCAACCACCCTACTTTTGCCAATTTAGACGTATTCTCCGGAGAAATTGTTCCGTCGAACGGTCGCAAAGATATTGAGTGGATACGTCCCGACGGTCAAGAAATGCAAAACGGCGATTGGAATAATCAATTCAACCATATTTTAGCCTGCGTGATTAACGGTAAAAACGGTGAAGTTTCTAAAAATCCGGCTTCACACAAAAATTCCGATGACGATTTTATGATTTTAATGTGCGGTAATACATACGGTATTGTCGATTTCAAACTCCCGACACCGCCGAATAAACAAAAATGGGAATTGGTCTTTGACACAACCGGCAAACATAAAAAAATCAATGATAACGGCACTTACAGCCTTGAACCGTACAGCTACGTTCTGCTGACCAGCCGTAAGCCGGAACGCACAAATGAACGAACCATTGATTTTACCGCCGAAGCTTTAAGAGCCAAAGGTCGTACAAGTTATTAACCTAAAATATCTGCCTTTGTGCCGTCTGTTTTTTACAGGCGGCATTTTTTATTAAGCACTTGATATTATCTCAAAAAACTTGACATTTTCCGCCAATAGTGCTACGCACAAATCAATCAATATATTATTAATTTAAACCTCAGTAATTATGAAGATTATTAAAAAACTGTGCTTTCTATGGAAAGTTTGGCGGAGAACTTTATCGATAGAGGAGTTTTCCTTTCTGTTGCACCAAAGTGAGATATCTTGGTTATCGCCACAAACCGCGGATACTAAGTTTATCGAAAAACTGCTGAGATTGTATTTCAAGCACCCCTTACGCCAAGATGAACTGGATTTGCTGATTAATACCGGTCATACTACAACGGCGCAAGATCTTTGGCTAGATACTGTCAAGCACCGCTCGCTTACCACAGAGGAAGAAGATGGACTTGTACGCCGCATGCCGTGGCATTTTATGCGACGCTTTCCGTGCAAGTTGTCCGATGACTACATTACCGTTTTGTTTGTCGAGCGTGATCCGCTCAAAATTATCTCGTATTGCCGTAGCTTTGCTATGCCGAAAAAATACGAGAAGATGCTGCTTAACAGATATGCTGCCAGCCTGCAATCACCCGATCCGAAAATGCAGTACCGCAAACCTAGCGGGACTTTTATCAACGGTTGGGCCGAAGCACTGGAAGTGTATCTCGAAGGTCCGTACTATACGGGTGAGCGCTTTGCTGATAAAAACATTCAAAAACAGCTGATTGACTTGAACGAACAAAGGCTGACCGAAAAGCTGATTTCGCGCTGTTCGATTATCAAAAATTGCCTGCATGGTGACACAATGTGGGCATTAATTGAGCAAAACAACGTGGATGCCATGCGTTTGCTGCTGCGCGAAAGCTATCTGGACGGTTCAAGTGCACTATTAAACTTCTTTAACGACAAAATGCCGCAATTGGAAACCCAGGAGTGTATTTCGAGGCATCGTCGCAACCTCTATGAAATTGAGCAAAGAGATAAAGTGTTCTACGGCGCGCTGACATTTACCAAACGTGAACAGAATCTGGTACTCAAGCATCATCTGACTGCACCGGCCGATATGGATGAGTATGTCGAAACTTATATCAAACCGTTTATCCATACCTTTGGTCCGTGTATGTGTGCTTATGTTGCCTATCACTTTCCGCAACTTGCCCATGAGGCTTTGAAGAGTTTGCAATAGTTTTGCATAGAGCTCTGAATTAAAAATTCCGCTTAAGGCTGATAACCTTGAGCGGAGTTTTTTATAAGGAAAACATATTTTATTATTTTAGCGAGTACTGCTTTTTCAGGCTGTCGCAACGGCGCTTGTTTCTCGTACCGATACTTCGGCGTAATTCGGAATTTCCGCCGGTTGAAATTCGATACCGATCACACCGTACTTTTGTTGACGTCTAATATCGTAGCGTTTATTAAGTTCTTCTGACGCCTCTGCCGCATTCAACCAACCGCTTTTCGATATATCGATTTGCGCTAAAAGCTCCTTAAAATCAGCGGCGTAATATAAATCTGTAACAACAGTGCCGATACTCTTTTGCACATCATCAATATCGGTAAGATACAGTATATCTTTGACTTTAATGCGTTTTCGTTTTGTGTCGGCCAAACGAAACTCTATGGTTTTCTGTCCGCCTTTGACTAACATAAAATCTTTATCTTCCATAAAAAGATAGTGTAAAGATATCGAAGATGATTGCGGTAATTTTAAAAACAGCTTGGATTTAAATTTCCACAAAATCAACCAAACCCCAAGTACAAAACAGATAACACCGCCGCCGGTGTAATAACAGATAAGCATATCTTTATCATCGGCCGGCAGAAATTTTGCGCCGTAATGCAACAACACGACGGCAAGCATCAATGCCAGCACCAAATAAATGATGCCTAAAACAAAATTTACGGCTTTCTTAAATAGACACAGGCTTGTATTTTCCTCGGATATGACTTCTATCTGTTCTTCCTGTGGAATAAACATCATAACTGCCATAATGAAAAGAAATATCAGGCCTTCTGCAATATGTATATCGGCATTATACAATTTCAAAAGACCTGCTACAACGATTAACGGCGCAAAAAATCTGATAAGAATAATCAATTGTTCTTTGAAATCCAAATCACAAAACAAACGGAATTTTTTGCCTAACGGAATTTTTTTTATAACGCTGTTTTTCATTGCTAATTTCCTTTTCATTCAATACTTAAATTATCCGAAGAAACCATTCCATAAAACCCTAATCATCTCACAGAATGTAGACCAATTAATAATATAATAGCTTATAAGGTAAATCCATACAGGTAACAATGCTACCGGTCTGTTTTTAGCATATAAATCCGCACTGATGAAATATACCAAAAACACCAAAAAACAAATTAATGCAGTCTGATCTTGCCTTAACATAATTTTAAAATGTAACATCATCACGAGAGCAAATACGATGCAGATAATTTCAAAATAGCGAAAATGATTGTTATAAAAATTCCACAATGCACGCATTATTTATCATCCTTAAAATAATTATATACATAAGGAACAGATTCGGCAAAGCCATTCATTATACTACGCCCGACAGGAAACATACTGTTTCTACTTCCAAATACTCTATTTCCTAATAAAGTACCTCCATAATTAGTACCAATTCCCATACCTATATTTGTGATATAATCAGTTAAATTGTTATTATCCGTATACCCGACACCATTAATTCGCTCATTCATATCAGCATAACGCATATTACGTCCTATTGTTTTTCTCAATTCGTTACCATTGTATATTACTTATGTTATATTTTCAATTAAAATTAGAATTTACATTGAATAAATAAAAAGATACAAAATTCTTTATAAATTAAAAAAAAGTACTTTACTTTTAGTTCTTATTTTGTTATAAGGTCAATGAGACAGATGATAAGAATATTTATCATGGGGTTATAGCTCAGCTGGGAGAGCGCTTGAATGGCATTCAAGAGGTCAGGAGTTCGATCCTCCTTAGCTCCACCATTAAAACAAAAAGGCACCTTTATGGTGTCTTTTTTGTTTTAAATCATGCATCGGATTGAACGACTGACCGTATGTCAGGAGCCGGAGGAACAAAAACACCACTCTTTGCTCTAAGATTGAACTTGGAGCCTTGAAAGAAACGA
>CAMVHF010000092.1 GCA_947167235.1 uncultured Alphaproteobacteria bacterium | reverse complement strand
GAGCATTTGACTTTTAATCAAAGGGTCGCGGGTTCGAATCCCACCGAGCTCACCAACAAATAACCACCCGAAAGGGTGGTTTTTTTGTTGTGAATTTTGCGAGGTGTGGATTTGAACTTTTTTATTGATAATTTTTATACTTGCTTAAATCGCGACCTAAATATTTTTCCTTGGTTTGAATAACCTTATGTGATGCAGGCACAATTATACAAATATGCCCCGAACAGTTTTTCATGATATAAGCGCCCAACAAATCCGTCGGCTGAACAAAAAGAGAATTTTGCAAAAAAGGCCTATGTACATAGAATTTATTCAGTTGCGTAACTTGTAAAACGGTATTAATGATGCTGCTTTTTTGCCGACTTATCGGGCAATCCGCGCCAAACCATATAATTTTTTTATAAGGCGATTCGAATAATTCTTTAAACATACTTTTATCGCGCATCGCATAAGCATCATCGGGAATTGTCATGACCTTAGCACCTGTAAAATAAGTATATCCCAGCCAAATGGCTGCTACGCCGGCTATAATTTTCAGATATTTTTTCAAAGCCGCATTTTTCGGTTGCTTAGGCATTTCCGAAGGTTGAGTGGTATTTATTTGTTGCAAAGATGGCATATTTTAATATCCTTTTTTATCAAACCACACACCAAATATAGCCAACATAAGCTTAAAATAAACTTAAAATGCAGAAAGCTCGGATAGCGTGCGTTAATACGACGTAAGCCTTTTCTCGCAGTGTACAAAAGGGTACATAAGGCAACAAGCGCATACCGCAACCGGCACGGCGCAGAAAACTCGGATAGCGTGCGTTAATACGACGTAAGCCTTTTCTCGCAGTATACAAAAGGGTACATAAGACAACAAGCACATACCGCAACCGGCACGGCGCAGAAAACTCGGATAACGAGGCTAGTACGCAGAAACCTCTCTTGTGCAGTGTACACAAAGGTACATAAAACAACCGGCACAGCGCCGAAAACTCGGATAACGCGGTAAATACGAAGTTCGCCGACTGTCGCGGTGTACAAAACAGTACATAAGACGGTCGGCGAACAAGTAGTTACCCGTTAGACGAGTTTTCTATTTGATATATGGGAGAGAATTTGCCAAATCCTCCTCGGTATTAATGTCTGCCGGGGCTTCTTTAACCAATTTGATATTGTCAACCAACATAGCACGAACTTCCATACCGTTTTCAAGCGCACGCAACTGTTCCAAAGCTTCACGTTTTTCCAAAACGCCGGTCGGCAAAGAAACCATTTTATGCAAAGATGCCGCTTTGAACACATAAATACCGATGTGATAATATAAATCCTGATTCGGGCATTTTTCCGGATTACGGGTATAAGGTGCGGTTGCACGGGTAAAGTACAAGCAACGAGCTTCTTTTTCACCCTCTTTTAACCCCATAATGATTTTAACGACATTCGGATTATTTTTATCTTCTTCCGAATTAATCAACATACCGCAGGTGGCAATATCACAACCGGTACGCTGAACCATTTCGATAAGCGGTAAAACCACTTTCGGATCGACATTGATGTTATCGCCCTGAAAATCGACAACAATATCATATTTGCTGCCGTCCGGATCCAAAACTTTTAAGGCGGCGGCAATACGATCGGTACCGCTCGGCAAATTCGGATCGGTTAAAATAGCGGTTGCCCCGAATTTGGCGCATTCATCAACAATGGCCTGATCACCGGCCGCAATTGCAATGTCGGTATCCAAAGCTTTTTTAACATTTTCATAAACGCGTTGTACCAAGGTCTTACCGTTAATTACGCGCAACGGTTTATTCGGAAGACGAGTTGCCGCCAATCTGACCGGCATAAGAGTAATAACTTTATTCATCATAAAAGTCCTTTATTTGTTAATTTCATAAATAGGATTTTGCATTTCTGCCTTAAATTCATCCTGAATTTTTTTAATCAGGCTTTGTTTGACATCCGGATCATATTTGCCGGTTGTCGAATTCCACACGGTCCCCGGCCAATCCGGATCGCCGCTTTTACGGCATACGACATGCACATGCAGTTGCGGTGTCATATTGCCGATCATCGCCACATTATCCTGATCACACGGAAACAGCTTAAACATAACTTTTTCGGCCAGCGCGATTTCACGCATTAACTGGTAGCGCTCTTCCATGGTCAGAGCCGTCATATTTTTAACATTTTCTTTCATCGGCACCAAAAAAATCCACGGATAATATTTGTTATCTTCAAACAACACGCGGCAAAGTTTCAAATCCAAAACAAAATCTTTGACAGCTAAACCGCTTACCAATTCAAAAGCCATTTAAATTTCTCCCACTCTTTTGATCTGTACAATTTGTTGTACATCAATTTTTTCAGCTTGGCAAAGACTTTCGAGCGTTTTTCCGTTTTGAATATCTTCTGCCACCACACCGGTTTCGACACACAAAACAGGCGTAACACCGGCAACAAGAGCCCCTTTAACATCGGTACGCACGGTATCGCCTATCATACACGTCCGCGCTTTATCAACCGCAATACCTTCCTTAGCCAGCATTTTAAAAACATATTCGTAAATATTGGCATGCGGCTTACCGAACTCTATAACTTCAGCATTGCGCTGACGAAACATTTCGGCAATCGTGCCGTTTCTGACCACAAATACCGCTTCGGAATTCGGTATCAACGGATGCCCTTCGCGCGCGGTAAAATCCGGATTGGCATTAAGAGCCGGCAACCCTAAATCAACCGCTTTTTGCACAATTTCCTCAAAAGGTTTTTCGGTCAGCGTATCCCAAAATTCAATTTGACCTTGCGCATTCTTGCGAACCGGCCAATACAACTCTTGATACTGCGGGTATTTTTCCACATCTTCGGCAAACATAAACGGCACACCGCAATACACAAAGTCAGCTTCTTCAAGCAAGGAAATCTGCTGATATTTCGTATCGGCAAATGCTTTTTTGTGCGGCAACCCGATAACATAGTATTTCAATGGATTCGGGCATGATTTGAAAGTCAAATCACCGCCAACCAGACATTGACGTAACAAATCGCCGGACGTATACATATAACTGTATTCTTTATGCTCAAATAGTCCTCTTTGCGCATAGTTTGCTCTGATATCCGGACCGAGCATCGTCGTGTTGGATATCACAACAACGGTTTTACCGGCGTTAACCAAAGAGGCCATCATTTCGCGGCTGCCTTCGTAAAAGCCGTTACCCTCCCAAAACACGCCGTAGGCATCAAATAAAAAAACATCAAAATTATCGGCAATATTTTTTAAGCTGTTGTATTTCATTATTTCCCTTTTGATTGTAAAATAGCTAACCGAGCTTTATGCGGAATTTTACGATTTTTGTATTCCGGATTTTGCAAAATAAATTCTTTCCATTCGGTACGCGTCGACTTATGCTTAGCTAATAATTGTGGCACAACCCACACCCGACCGTATGCAATAAAAATCTCTCTGTCACCCAACGTTTGACCGCTGAAAGGCAGATGATTTAACTTATCGATCACGGATAAAACTCTATCCGAGCGCGGAATATAATCACGTTTACATAATTCGGCAATAATGCGAAATTTCATTTCATGATGCCACTGCAAATAATCGCTGTGCTTAAAACTGCACACACCGCCCCGCTCGGTTTGAATATATTTGTTAACCAGTGTTTCAACTTGCTCTGCAATGTAACTTTCGGCACTTTGCAAACATTGTACGGCATTATCGATTTTTTCGACATCTATACCGGTTTGGCGGGAAAACTCCGGCAAATAACGCCTTAACTTATTGCGTAAAAACGTTTCATCATGATTTGATTCATCTTCAACCCATAAAATATGACGCTTGGTCAAATAGTCTTTCATAACTTGCGGTTTTGTGTGTAATAAAGGACGTAAAATGTTCAAACCGCGCCAAGAAACAACTTCGCGCATACAGCACAAACCTTTCAAACCACTGCCGCGTTGTAAACGCATTAAAAATGTTTCGGCCTGATCAAACAAATGATGGGCAACCATTAAATAATGAATATCATGCCGCAAACACCATTCACGCATCAACTCGTAACGGGCTTCGCGGGCCGTTTCTTCAATACCGGTCTGCGGCTTATCGCCTTCCCATACCAAGATATGATGTTCAATACCGTGTGCTTTCATCAAATTAGCGACATACTCCGCTTCTTGTGCCGAAGTTGAACGCAGCCTGTGGTCAACTGTCAGTGCCACTATTTTAACGCCGTCAACAGCGTATTGCTCATCCGCCATTAAGACCAATGCCAGAGAATCGGCTCCGCCGGAAACGGCAACCGCAACCGTGGTATTTTTGATATTATGCCTTAACAAAAAGTCTTCCACTTACTTACACCCGAGAGTTTTGGCTTTTTCCTTTGATTTTTTAAGTAAATTGGCTTCGGCCTTCGGAAATTCCCCCGGAAAAGTCGTAAACACCAAACAAGCTTTATCTTTATCTTTCAGGGCTTCATACATCATACCCAAACGATAAAAGCTGTCTGCGGTTTTATTGCCGTTTTTATATTTTTCATAACCGTCCCAGAAAGCCGTTTTGGCTTTTTGTAAATTACCTTGGCGAGCATAAACTTCGCCGAGCCAATACTGCGCATTACCGGCTAATTTATGCGCCGGAAAGCGTTTTAATATATCTTCGAAAGCAATTTCGGCTTCATCATAAAGCTTATGATTAAAGGCTTGCATGGCATTGTTATATATATCATCCGGATTATTGGCCGGTTCCGGTACCATGACCTCTTTTTCTCTTGGCACCAAAGGTTTCGGCGCCCCTTCTTCATCTGAATTATCGATTGTTTCTTGCATACCGCCGATAGGAGCCAAATCATCACCGTGAATTTTTTCGCCTATGACCGAAGGTGCGGCATCATTGGCAACCGGCGCCGAATAAGTTTTAGGCAGCTGCGGGGCCGGTGCGCTTAAACTTGCCGGAACTTGGCGTCCTTCCAAAACTTTGAAACGAATTTGCATATCACGATTAATTTTATCGATCTTCTCATTAGTTTGCTTAATCTGATGTTCCAATTCATCCATGCGCCCGTTCAGCTTACGAATTTGCTCATCATACTGACTGATTTTGACTTGCACATCCGGATTCCGTTCCGGATCGGATTTGGTATTACTTTCTATGCCGCGATAGACTTGTCTTTGCAAAATAGTAACATCTTCACGCAATTGAGATATTTCGCTTTGCCAATCGGCGGCCTGAACCGAGCCTGCCATTAATAACGCGCTTAAAGAAATTCCGTAAAATAAAATCCGTTTCATTTCAAACCCTCTTCATAAAAGTAACTGCTATAGTTATAAAGTGTTTTTTTATATAATACAAGCACAAACAAATTTAATGCCTGTTGTTTCAGCAATGTAAATCTACTTATCCGCCCCTAGAGTTACGGCACATTTAGCTCCGACAGACACTACTTCATCGGGCTTTTCTTTCGATTTTACATAAAGATTGATATTGCCTTCAATTAAATAGGTATAATCATCTGCGTTACGGCAATTCTTACTTTTTTCCCCTTCCAAATCCGGAATATATTCGCATATATCATAAGTAATTTGCGACCAAAACTTCATTTCTTCACCTTTATTACGAGCCGGCTTAAATACCTGTTTGAGCAAATAATCTTTCATGGCATCGGCACACGATATACCGATTCTTTTATCTCGCGGCAATGTGTAAACCCGGATTTTGATGGCTAAATCATCCGGATTGTATTGCTTAAATTCCGCAATTT
>CAMVHF010000091.1 GCA_947167235.1 uncultured Alphaproteobacteria bacterium | reverse complement strand
AGTCCGTATATTGTCAGAAAAGTGGCGGCTTATATTGCCAACTGGAACGAAAAAATCACTTCGCAAGATACGGTTTATCATTTGGGCGATTTCGGCGATTTGGCGGCTTTGCAATATTTGAACGGAAAAATAAATCTGATTTCGGGTAATTACGAACAACAGCAGTTGCAAAAAAATTCTCGGTATATCGAGGATTTGCAGCAGTCATTTGCCGGTATTGCCGATAATGAAATCATTGTTCTCAAAGACGGTATATCGGTTTTCTTAACGCATAAGCCGAGTGAATGTCGCAAAGATATGTTTAATTTATTCGGGCATATTCACGGATTAAAAAAAGTCAGCACAAACGGCTTGAATGTCGGTGTTGATGCCAACCATTTTTATCCGCTGACGGAAGATGATGTTTTGTTTTATAAAGATGCCATTTTGCACGGCTATGACTATGAAGTGTTTTTATAAGATGATAATAACAATTCCCCGTAGCGGTCAGGCAACGGGGAATTGAAAATTACAGTGATTCAGATGTGGACATCAAATAGCCGATGACGACATCAATATTTCTGCAGGTACCGATATAGAGATAATCTGCCGTATCTTCTATCTTTAAGCCGAGGTAATCAGTCATATTTATATAATCATCAAAACAACCGAATGTGCGGGCATAGAAGACAAATCGGTTACCGCAACAATAAATAACTCTGAAATGTTCTGGATTTTTGAGAACGGGAATAATTTTTTCATAATGCAGACTATGAATTTCTTGTTTTTCCCAAAGATATAACCTCTTTAACGAAGGATTTTTCTCAAAAAATTTCTGAAGATTGGTGCTGTTCAACTCTGTTGTGTCAGCCGTACACATCTCAGGCATACCATTTGTTGTCGGTAGTTGAATAATGACAAGGCAGATGTCATCTTTCTGATCTGTCGGCACAATTTCGACTTTGCATTTAGGCGGACAAACCTCTTCAACATGCTCGGTAAGCGCTAAAATTTCCTCTAAGTTCATACGAATAATATTTTATGTGATTAATAATGTATTTGCTAAAATTATAAGTTTGACATTTCTGATACTAAATATAAAAAATATTTTGTCAAGTGGCATGCGCCGGTACAGATAAAAAAATCCCTCGCGGCATATAGCAGCGGGGGACTTCTTTTTAATACCAGATTTGCGTTAAAGTCAGATACTCCAGAACGTCAGCGATGTTTCGACATTCGCCGATATAATGCTGTCGTTCAAAATCCGAATACACTTCTTTTCGAAGCGGTCTTTTCATTTCTCTGAACGCATCACCGCAACCGACATTGGGAGAATGCAGCATAAATTGATTGTTTCTGATGAACAGAAGTCGAAAATTACGCATAGCTCCTTCATGTTTTTCCAAAATTTCCATCATGTTCCACCAAATCGGATATACGACATTAATTGACCAATCGTCAATATCGCCGGTATTCTTAAATCCTCTGACGATAATTAAGTGTCTGTTGCCTCTTTGTCGCGTGGCCAGTGATGAAATTTTATACTGCGGATATGTTTGTTTCAGTTCTTTCAAAACTTGTTGAATACTTGCTTCTTCCATAACAGTCGTAATTTATAGCTTTCATTAGCTTTAAACAGCTTACTGCTTGCTGCCATAGTCAGCGGGAAGTTCCTTGACATAGCGGATAACTCCGTGCCGCAGGCTTACGCAATAGCGAGAGTCTCTGAAGAAGTAAATTTCCAATCCCCACAAATCTTCTCTGTCGGTAACGATAGAGTATTCTCTGATAGGGATATCATCATCTTGGGCAGAACATGTCGAAAACATTTTATTACCGTTGATGAACTCAGTGAAGCTTTCCCGAGAATCATCATAGGTCAGATAGCATCTGGCTGTGACGTATGCCGGCAAGGTTTCCATGAATTTCTGTTCATCTCTGGAATAGGCACCGATGGATCTGACCGCCTGTTTCATTTTTTCGAGACCGGAAGTGTAGAATTTGTCCGAATGACAATATCCCAATTCCATGAGAATTTCACGGCAAGAAGAGTTTTCGTTAACATGCTTAGCTTCTTGTGTATAAAAACGTTTCCACGCTTTAACACGTTCTTTGATTTGTTCAACCATACGCAATAATTTTAGAGGATTAATGATAAAAGCTTTTATAATTATAAATCAGGTAGCACTTATATTAAGCGAGAAATCATTTTAAGTCAAGCTTATATGACAAAAAAGATACAAAAAAATCTCTTAAGGTAATGTGCTTAAGAGATTTTTTATTACATAAGGTGTTTTGTTATCGCTTGTTTTCTGCAGCGGTGATTTTCTGCAAGCACTGCGGACAAATTTGCTGTTTTTTTATTTGCGGATTTAGCTTCTCAAACAGTTTACGAGCCTGCGTTAAATATTTATTTCTTTCTTCGGGTATTAAAGTGGCCGCGGCTTGAGCTTCTAATTCAAAGTAAACTGTTTTGACGCTTTTGATTGTATATCCGGTATGTTCTTTTAACTCATCAAGTTTATCACCGATAATATACGGGTGTCGGCGACCGATAGAATCTTTACGTATAGCTATAAATCCGGCATCAGCCAGCTTTTTATCTTGGAAAAGTTGTTCTTTTTCCTTGATAGAAAGTGCAGTTCCGTCTTTACGATAAGCAAAGAATTTTTGCCTGAAATCGTCATAGCATATATCGTTAGTCTGTCTTTCGGCAATGAGCGAAGTTTTGGAAATATGATAACCTGTCATTTCTTGAAGGGCGGTCAATTTATCTTTTAAGATAAACGGATAAATTTTGCCGCCTGCATTTTTTCGATCGGCAATAATACCGGCATTAATCAATTCTTGATCTTGCACCAATCTATCAAACAGAGCACTTTTTTCGATTTCGGTCAGCTCATGTCCGTTCGGGTGATAAACGTGGTTTTTGTTGATAAAATCAAAATTGCCGATATCATTTTCATCACGACGCTGAATATGTGAGTTGTCTTCTTTGAGTATCAAAATATAACCGGTCTTCTGTTGAAATTCGGAAATTTTATCAGCCGGTATACACGGATATAATTTATCGTTGTTGGCTCTTTTATATACAACGATACCGGCATCAATCAATTCTTGATTTTTAGTCAGTTCGCCAAAGATTTTAACTTTGTTATTACTGCCGATTTCTGTGCCGTCACTCCGGTATAAATGATATTTAATCCTAAAAGCTAAGGAACCGATATCCGTATCGAGCATTTGTTCCGGAAGAGTTTCTTTGTTTCTGACAACAATGCGTAAACCTGTCAATTTTTGTAATTCGGCAAGCTTGTCGCCAAGAATAAATTCACGTTTGGTACCGGAAAAATCACGACGTTTGGCGATAATACCCGCGTTGCGCAAATTTTCGTTATTTACTAATTCCATAAAGAGTTTCTTGCGATCATGCCGCGCTACTTTAGAACCGTCAGCTTGGTAGACATTGTATCTGAAGCGGAACTCATCCGAGCCGATATCGTTATCATGGCGGTGCGGTACAAAATTTTGTTCGGTAAATTCTTTATTTTTTGAGGCTAAAGTGTACAGTTCTTCATAAGATGTCACGATATCAAACAACATATCATCGCCGATTTTCGGTTTGATACCGGATTTTGCGGCTGTTTCGTGGCGATGTTGATGCATCTTAAGCCGTATCGGTGAGAGAAAACAAATATCCTCGGCAATATCTTTAAACAAAACTTGTCCGTTACGGGCAATTTGATCATAGATATCACCGCCGTTTTCTTTTTTGAAAGCAATATCAATTACCAAAGCCATTTTGTTCGGATTTTCATTGTCGCGGCGTAAAGCTCGTCCGCTACACTGAGCCTCACGTACCTGACTGGCTGTCGGATAGTTAATGCACAGCTCGATTTTAGGATTATTATATCCTTCGGATAATCTTTTGACTTGAATTAAAACCGGAAATTCGCCCTTATTAAATCCGATTAACGGCTCTTTGCCGGTTTCTTCATGGTAAGCTCGCGCAATGGTGCTACCGGCTTTTTCGTTAAATACTTTTGCCAATTTATCGGCTTCTTCTTTATTAGGGACATTAATCAGCGTTGTCTTGCCTTTAAGAATACCTATATCTTCATCATTACCGGTTAAATAGTATTCGGCAAGAGATTCCCGCATACCTTTTTTATGTGACAGCTTACTGATGGCTTCCATTAACTTTTTATCATTATAGTCGCCGGTACTGTCTTTTATACCGGTTAAATTCATCGGAATTTTTGATATCATCAATCCGTTTTTGACACTGCATAACAGGCCGTTGTCGACACCTTCTTTAATATTAACGCTGTCAATTTCGGTTTCAAACAAATCTCGGCAAGTTTTGGCCGCATTATATTCCGGTGTGCCGGTAAATCCGTATAAACAGGCTCCGGCAAATGTTTGACGAATAAAGTTCTGTCGTCCGCTTGATAATCCGTGATGAGCTTCATCGCACAAAACCAAACCGATATTTTCTTTGCCGACCTCGTCAACCATTTTTTTCATTGAAGAGTAGGTGCAAACAATAATAGGGGCTTGGGGTGTTTTTTCTTCTTTATAATAAACGCCTATGTTGTTTATACCGAAAGAACTTTTTTCCGCCAGATCTTCGGCAATTTGTTCCAAAACGTCGGTTGTTTCTTCCAGTATGATAATTTTTTTGTTTTGTTCTTCGGCGCGATAACCTTCGGCCATGGCTATCAATAAATAGGTTTTGCCGAAAGCGGTGCAGGCATTGAAATAACCTGAACTGTATGCATAATCGCCTTGAGGTGCATCGGTGATTTTAAAAATACTTCCCTGCTGACGATCTCTTAAATCGAGTGCATCGTCGACATACTTTTTGATAAGCCCGTTTTTCAGGGCTTTAAAGTTGCGAATGCGTTCAAAATAAGCTTCTTTTTCGGCACTGAGTTTTTGTTTTTGCCGATTAGCGGCATCAGTGTCGAAATTATGTTTTTCCGACAAGAGGTTTCTCCGTTTATTGAAAGTATTGACATTTATAACCTGACACAAAGTATAAATCAAGTGAAAATATAAACAAAATTACCGAAAGTGTCACATATATTCAGCGGAGATTAAAAACGTTTCGGTTCAAAGTATAAACCGAAACGTTTTTCAGGTATATCAAAGTTTATTAATTGCCGCCTAAGATTTGACCGGCCATGTTGAAAAATGTATTAAATTCTTTTTGTGAAACCTTATTATCGGCATCGGTATCAAGCAACATAAATAATTCGTTGGTATTGGTATCGGCATTACCGACATTTGAAGAAGTAACTTCTTCCTCCGATAACTGATTATCGCCGTTTGTATCCATATCCTTAAACTTTTGTTCCAGTTTACCGACACCGGCTTTGTCATTTTGGGTGTTTGTATAGAAAGTCATAAATTCTTCTTCGCTGATAGAGCCGTTATGATCGCTATCTACGCTGGTAAAAACACCTTTGGTTTGTTCGCCCATATTGGTTTTGATATATATCGATAATTCGGTCTTCTCGATATAGCCGTTACCGTTGGCATCCATTTGCTTAAAATCATCGGTAAATTGCGCATTGGCAGCCGAAGATAATAAGATAAGAGATAATGTGAGTGCTGTCAGTTTCATAATTTTTCTCCTTATTCATAAATATGATTGTTTAATATAATTTTTGTTGTATACAAAATAAAGCACATTCCCGGATTATAACCGGATACCAGATAGTCGTGATGTTGTTGTTTGCGGGTGCCGGTTTTCATCCCCATCATCGGGACATCAACCAAAATTCCTTCGAT
>CAMVHF010000090.1 GCA_947167235.1 uncultured Alphaproteobacteria bacterium | reverse complement strand
GCTATTTAAATTTGCCTTAATTATGGCTCTGATTGTCTTTTTATTGCTCGGCGGCTATATTCTCTATTGTTATCTGACAATGCCGGATATTCAAAAAGCTGTATCGCGCACACGTCAACCGTCAACGGTGATTATGGCCGAAAACGGTAATGACATCGCTAAATTCGGCAACGTTTATGCCGAAGTCATATATCCGGATAAATTGCCTAAAAATTTGACTGACGCCATTATTGCCACCGAAGACCGTCGCTTTTACAAACACAACGGCTTTGACGCCATTGGTTTCAGTCGAGCTATGGCAACCAATATTTTCCACCGTCGTTATGCTCAGGGAGCTTCAACGATTACCCAACAAGTGGCTAAAAATATTTTCTTAACCCCGAATAAAAATATCAAACGTAAAGTACAAGAGCTGTTATTGGCACGTTGGCTTGAACATAAATTTACCAAAAATCAGATTATGGCATTGTATCTGAATCGTGTTTATTTCGGCTCGGGTAATTACGGCGCCGAAGCCGCAGCCAACTGGTATTTCAATAAAAATGTCTATCAGCTTAACTTGCGCGAAGCGGCTGTTTTGGCCGGTATGCTTAAAGCTCCGAACCGCTATAACCCGATTTTGCAACGCGAAGCTGCCCTCAAACGCGCTAATGTCGTTCTGGAAAATATGAAAAAAAACAAGTTCATCACCGAAAAACAATATAAAGAAGCGCTCAACTTACCGGTCAGCAACGGTCAGCAATATCGCGTGACCGGCGGCAAACACTTTGCTCAATATGTTTATGATGAAGTCAACGATTTTATCGGAGAACGTTCGGACGATATTGTTGTGATGACAACCTTAAATCAGAACTTACAGGAAACTGCCGAAAAAATCCTCCGCGCCAAAATCTATGCGGCCAAAGGGCAAAATGTTACCGAAGGTGCCGTTGTCATTATGGATAAAAACGGTGCTGTGAAAGCCATGGTCGGCGGTATTGACTATAACCGCAGTCAATTCAACCGCGCCGTACAGGCCAAACGCCAATCCGGTTCGGCATTCAAGCCCTTTGTATATTTAACGGCTTTACAATACGGATTTACACCGGAAAGCACCGTCAATGACGCACCGATAAGCATCGGCAAATGGAAACCGGAAAACTACACTAAACGCTATTACGGCAACGTCACTTTGACTTATGCACTGGTACACTCACTTAACGCGGCAACGGTCAACTTATCGCGTGAACTGATGTTAAAAGATATTGCCCGTAATGCTCGTAAAATGGGTATATCAACCGACATCAAACAAACACCGTCAATGGTTTTGGGTACCAATGCCGTTAAAGTGATTGATATGGCAACTGCCTACACCACCATTGCCAACGGCGGTAAAAGCGTATGGCCGCACGCCATTAACGAAATTGCTACTCGCGACGGCAAGCAACTTTATGTGCGTAATGCCGGCAAGAGCGATCAAATTATTGAGCCAAAGGTTGTCAAACAATTAACGTCGATGATGGAGAAAGTCATAAATCAAGGCACAGGCCACAATGCCCATCTGCCTATATTTGCCGCCGGTAAAACCGGAACCACGCAAAACTATCGAGATGCATGGTTTATCGGTTGGACCAATAAATATGTGGCGGCCGTTTGGGTCGGTAACGACAACGATAAACCGATGAATAAAGTCGGCGGCGGCAATTTACCGGCTGAAATTTGGCATGATATCATGATGACCACGCTCAAAGACACGCCGGCAACGGCAGAGTCACTCTCGGCAGACGATGATATCGCAACATTAATTGATAACACCGATGATAATGATGCGATCGGAAATCTGATAGAAGAAACCAACTCAGCACCGCAAAATATGGAAGAATTAATAGATTCGCTTTAACCTATCCGATTCTATTTAAAAACGAATCAAAGGCTCATTTAGCGCACAAAATCCGGATATTTATGCCTTTTTGCGGCGTAAAAATGCTTAAATATGCCTAAAAAAGCCGATTATCAACAAATAATTGTGATAAAACTAAGGTTTTGTTTGACTTTTAAAAAAAATATAAGTCATATTATAAGCAGGGTAGCGATTACCCTCTACCAAACTTTAAATTTAAAGAAAGGAATTTAAAATGAACAAAACTGAATTCGTAGAAGCCGTAGCAAAAGAAGCTAAAGCTACTAAAGCTGCCGCTGGTGAAGTTATCAACGCTGCTATTGAAGTTATTACAAAAGCTTTGAAAAAAGGTGAATCTATTCAAATTACCGGTTTCGGTACTTTCGAAGTTGCTAAACGCGCTGCTCGTAAAGGTATCAACCCGGCTACTCGTAAAGAAATCAAAATCCCGGCTTCTAAGGCTCCTAAATTTAAGGCTGGTGCTGTATTGAAGAAAGCTGTAAAATAATTTAAGGCTTTCCGTAAAAAAAGGCAAGGTTAAGACCTTGCTTTTTTTTATCGCAATTATGTGATCACTTCTTTTCCGTACCGAACTCGCGCTTATGCAAATCCATTATGGTCAGCCAACTGGCACCCAGATAGGCAATGGCCATATATGCATAAAAGATATCGGAATGTACAGCTTCCTGATTGGGCATCAGTGACAAATCGTTCTGAGGGGTATATACGCCGAGCACTTCTCCTAAGCAAGATGAACTGCAATCAAGCTGCATTTCCCAAAGATTGACCAGACTGCCGTCTTTAATGTAAATAGCAGTAACAGCCACCGCAAAAACAAACAGCGTCAACAAGGTAAAATACATTGCCAATCGCCCGATCAGCCAAAACATTGCTTTTAAATCTTTATTTTTCATATTGTATAAGAATTAAAACATTAATAAATTCAGCATAATTTCTCATTTATGGCTAAAATACAACCTTATACATTTTTTGTCAATATTTATATTATGAAAGTTATAAAGATGTCAAAACCGTCAACACTTCCTCGACATGACCGGCAACCTTAACTTTGCGCCATTCTTTGACAATTTTACCCTGCTCATCAATAACAAATGTTGAACGCTCTATCCCCATGTATTGGCGTCCGTACATTGATTTTTCCTTCCACACACCGTATTTTTCGGCCAATTCATGATTAATATCGGCAACCAACATAAAATTCAAATTTTGCTTTTGCTGAAATTTTTGATGACTGGCAATGCTGTCCGGACTTACCCCTATTACATCGGCATAAGCCGTCAGACGGTTCATATTATCCCTGAAATCGCAAGCTTCTTTGGTACAGCCCGATGTATTGTCTTTAGGATAAAAATATAAAACGGTTTTATGTCCTTTTAAGTTTTCTTCATTAAATTGCACGGCATTGCCGTTTTGATCAATAGCATCAAAAGTCATAAGTTTTACCTCCTGATTATGGTAAAGTTATACATTACAATCATTTTAGATATAATCGTTTGATAAGTCAAGAACTCAGCATTTATCATATTTGATAAAAAAATTATACAAAATGATTGACAAACAGCAAAATTTTGCTATACTCAGCCTGTTTTACTTTATAATTCTAAAAAACTGTGCCAATTACTAAACAAGAAGCCGTCCAGCAGATTCTGGGAATCATGCAGGACAACAACATCACTGTCGCCGACATCACCGCAACGATTAAGGCACAAAGTCGTCCACAGGTTCAGGAGAATTTTGATCTCTTGTGTGAAATCAACGGCATCCGCAAGCGTCTGCCCTTTGACACCGGAAAAGACCTGAACCCGATTGCCATCTTCCCGCGCCAGAACTTAAAGTTCTTCCTGTCGCTTGAAGAAACCGGCATGATCTCTTATCCGGCCGCAAATGAAAAAGAACAACTGGCCGATGAAGACTTGTGCACCTTGCTGATGGAAGTTCGCCCCGAGCTGAACGAGAAACTCCGCGAACTTGGCAAGCCCATTGTGAGCGGTGACTACTGGCTCAACGGTCACGAACTCAGCGGTGTCGGCTACTGGATGGCCCGCATCCGCGAAGACCAATTGAAGGTTGATTACTTTGATGCCAGCAAAAAGGCTAAGGTTCGCCACATCGGCCACCTCTAAAGCCTTAACCTGAGACCATTAAATCTTCTACAAAGAAAGACCACGCACCACCAAATGCGCGGCTTTTCTTTTTTTAAATACAAAGTCTCAAAAATTTTTAATACCGCAAATATAAAAAAAACCTTGTCCCGCAACGGAACAAGGCAAAAAGTTTTTAGTCAACATTATGCTCAGAAATGAAGGCAACCGGTGCTCCACGCAAAACGCTTCAGGCAAATGCGCTCAAAGCTGGCGACCTTAGCGCTCTGCTCCTGAGAAGGTGTGGGCACATATACCGCAATCAGAACTGATGTCGGAACGTGCGTCTTTTGGCCGAACAAATCGACAAGTTCGACATCTTGGCACAACTTGCGGCCGTCCTGCTCAACCGACATGACAACTTCGCTGTTCTCGGTTGCATACATCTTGTACTCTTTACCGTTTTTACTGGTTTTCAACAAAAGAATTTTACTCATAAGCTGTTAAATTTTTTAAGTTAGTAAATATTTTTTATGTTTTCCGCTTTATCGGAATTTTTCATCCCGACGGCAAGAGGGTAACAATGACAATCGGCAAACAGAAACGGAAAGTCCCAACAGAAGCCATGTTAAAAACGCAAAATCAGCTTGTTGCGATACTATAACATTTCTCGGCTCGTCTCCGGCTGTATAATCCGTAAAAACAGCAACAGTCATCACACACCCCAAAACAATATAACTCAGGTCAAGAGCCAGACTATACTGTTTTGAAATATCGGTTTTCCTCGACAAGTGAGCGATAAATCCGATCAACCCCTGCCCGAATATGGCTCCGATGTAAAAAATACCGGCGGACCATTCGTCAGACGTAAACCAACCGATGCAAAAAAGCGCGATGTTAATCACTGTTCCGATAACAAGTACCATAATCGGAAGTTTTTCCTGATTAAATGTTTTTTCCATAATTGTATTTTTGTGAAACTAATTATTTACGTTGTATAATTGTAAGATAAAGTATGGACATAATATACAAAAATTTAACAAATGTCAACTTATCTTTACATTTATTTTCAAACTTGACAAATACGGCTTTTTGATGCATCTTGGATAAAATTTGTAATCATTATGTTTCACAATTAATAATACTATTAGTTATATGGGAATAAAAGAATTCTATCTCAAATTCGGACGTATGTATCCGCTGAGTGTCGTTCAAACAGCTTACGGTTATACGCAAATGCAACATGAACCGAGACCTGCTCTGGCAACAGCCTCCGCAATGTATGGTGCTAAGTTTGAAAGTCGCCCGCTGTATTATACCGGCTACAAACTGGTCAAAAATAACAGCTTAACGGTTTACCGACTGCAGACAGAAACCTTGAGTGCTCTTGACAGATTAACCGCTGCCGACATTACCAAAGGTAAATATACTCTTGCGGCTTTGTTTGGTGAAAATTGTCGTTTTGAAAACATAGCTCAATTTGAGCCTCAGTCCGGAAGCACTTTAGGCACCTATCTTCATCGAAACCGCTATGTTACCATTGTCCGCATACAATCCGAGCAAAGTTCGGAGAATTTGCAGAAAACGGCTGACCTTCTGGCACAAGATGTAATGGCTGCCTACACTGACTATGTTTACAAAACACAATGCCAGCAAAAGTCCAATACTCAGGAACATCCTGTCGCTTTGCTGACAACTTTAGTCGGTGAACAGCTTGAGCAATTTTTGCATAAACCGCTGTACTTACTGCATCAAAGAGACGGCTATACTTCTCTTAATGCACTCATCGACAGTCTGAATGAACAATTTAGCCTCCCGATCAAAATTACCGAAATTTACATTTTCGGTTTGTAATCGACACCCCGTAAGACATTACGTCATACGGGGTTTAATTTTACCTTTTTCGCTCGTATTTTAATAAAAAAATATTATATTGAAAAAATCACAATCAGCACTAAACTGTTTATTTCCTTACAA
>CAMVHF010000089.1 GCA_947167235.1 uncultured Alphaproteobacteria bacterium | reverse complement strand
ACCCGGATTTTGATGGCTAAATCATCCGGATTGTATTGCTTAAATTCCGCAATTTTTTGAGCAAGTTTATCTGTGTCCTGACGAGAAATCACAGCTTTGTCATTTTCAATGCTGAAATGTGCAACAATGCGATTCTCTCTTCTGAAGAAATTCATTTGATTCGTGTTATTCGCCAGCAAAGTGACAAACGCCATTATAACCAAAAACATGGCCAATACCGCAATCGAAAAATATAAATCTAACCATGGGCACTTTTTTAAGGTATATACTTTTTTCGCATACCTGTTGGAAAAATGATAACCGCATTTCATACACGTGGCGGCGTCGGTCGGCAAATTTGACCGGCATTTATCACAAACTTTGTAAAAACCGTTTCCGTCATCAGTCATATAGTGATGGCAATTTACGCATACACGCCGCCATAGCACTTTATAAAATTTGACCTCTTTCTGACAATAAAAACAGTAATACTTTTTCATTTTTCAAAATCAACTCATATACACGCTTTATGGTACATAATAAATACATCTTGTGCAAGCACAAAAAAGTGCGACTAAAAAGCCGCACTTTTTCAAACCTTAAGTTAAACTGTTATATTATTCAGCTGAGCTGAGAACAGTAACTGCACGACGGTTTTGAGCCCAAGCTGCTTCGTTGCTGCCGAATACAGCCGGTCTTTCTTTACCGTAAGAAATAACAGAAATTCTGTCTTCAGAAATACCGTGAGATACTAAGTATTCTTTAACGGCATTGGCACGACGTTCACCCAAAGCCAAGTTGTATTCACGAGTACCGCGTTCATCGCAGTAACCTTGAACGATTACATTGGTTTCATGGCTCTTCAACCATTCAACTTGTGTATCCAAAGCTGCTTGAGCTTCAGCTGACAAAGCAGAACTGTCGAAAGCGAAGAATACTGTATCTGTTGTATTTTCAGCAAAGTTACGAGCTAATCTTGATTCGCAGTCAGCACCGCTGAACAAACCGCCGTCTTGGCCAAAAACAGAACAGCCGGATAAAGCTACAAGAGCTACGAACAAACTTAAAAGTTTTTTCATTTTATTTTCTCCATATGGTTTTTTTAATATTTAATCGTATTGCTACGACCGTTTATTTAATTGTATAACAACTAATACAGTGTTTAACTTAAGTAATATTCGTAAATTTTTCAATAACAAAAATAAAAAAATACCAAGAAAGTTTAAAACTGTGCATTATTTTTATGAATTTTGGTATAAGAAAACGCTAAAATTAAGATTTTGTTAACGTTTGTAAGCCGCATTGACAATGTTTTTTTGTTTTTCCAAATCAAAATCGACTTTGATGTTAAGCTGCGGTGCAACTGCGGTGATAATATTTTTGGATACCGGAACGGCATTCCAACCGGCTGTCGTATAGCCGAACGTATCTTTACTGGCTTTCGGATCATCCATAACCACAATTAATGCATACTTCGGATTGGATTCCGGAAAAGCCGAAATAAAGGTGGCCATACTCTTTTTATGATTATAGCGTCCGTTTTCCAGCTTATCGGCCGTACCGGTCTTACCGATTACCTGATACCCGTCAACATTGGCACGTTTACCGGTTCCGCGTGTAACAACCGCGCGCAACAGAGTACGCATAGATTCGGAAGTTTTTTGCGAAACGACACGTTTACCTTGGTGTGCTCCGTCATTTAACAATGACGGCTGATGGTACATACCGCCGTTAATAATTGATGAAAAAGCCGTAATGATATGTAACGGCGATGATGAAATCCCGTAGCCGTAGGAAATGGTTGCCATCGAAACATCACCCCAGCGTTTTTCGCTTAAAAACTGCGGTTTGGCAATTTCAGGCAATTCAAACTCATCCAAAGCCTTATCCATATTGATGCTTTGCAAAAACTTACGCTGATATTTTTTACCGACCTGCATAATTTCCAATGTTGAACCGATATTTGACGATTCGACCAAAATATCCTCCGGTGTTAAACGTCCGTGCGAACCGTGCGGATCGGTTACCCGTAAGCGTCCGACAAATACCGGATGCGATGTATCAAATCTGTCGGTTGTTTTAACTTTGCCGCTTTCCAAACTCAATGCGGTATTGAATACCTTAAACACAGAGCCGGCTTCATAAATACCTTTAGTGGCAAAATTAAACATCGCCCGTTCGTCGGCTTTGATATTTTCATTCGGATCAAAATCCGGAACCGATGACATAGCCACGATATGTCCGTTGGCAACATCCATTAAAATTGCGGCGGCACCGGCAGCATTAAACTGTTTAACACCCGCCAGAAGTTCATCGCGAATGGTGTTTTGGATTCCCAAATCTACCGACAAATAAAGCGGCTTGGTTGACGTTGTCAAACGTTCGTTCATATATTGCTCAATACCGGAAATTCCCTCATTATCGATATTGGTTTTTCCTAAAACATGTGAAAACAAATTTTTATGCGGATAAATACGTTGTTCGCAAGTCTCAAATTCAAGCCCCGGTATACCCAAGGCATTTACTTGCGATTGTTGCGCCGGCGACAAATTACGTTTCAGATAAATAAATGCACCTTTTCTGTTCAGCAGGCTCAAAAATCTTTCATACGAAACATCCGGAAAGATATAGTTCAATTTTTCGGCCACATCTTTGGCATGCCGAACTTGTTTGGTATTGGCATACAAATTAACCGTCGGCAAAGAAGTTGCGATGATTTCGCCGTTTCGATCCATAATATCGGCGCGTTTGACCGGATTCTTAAAGCGGATTATGTCAATATCAGCCTGTTCGGTAATCGCCGGATCAAAACTGATTCCCTGTCCTAAACAAACATAGCTGACCTTAACGGCTAAAACGGCATACAAAAATGCAAACGCACATAATGAAACAATCGTACGTTTACGACAAGTCAAAACATTATCGCTTTCGGTGGTATAGCTTTTAGCGGCCAAAATACCGCGCGAAATCTTTATCTCCTGTCCCGGAAGATAAAATTGTTCGGTATTTCGCTTTGAAAAGTTAACCTTAAACCCCATTTTATTTCTTCTTAACTTCTGCTTTGACCAAGGTTGTTAAATTCTTTTTGTTAGAAACCGCGGCCCTCCCCGATTTCTCATTTTCGTAATTGAATTGTAACGCAGAATAGTTAATAATTTGTTCAGGTTTTGCTTTTTCTAAAGATAATTGTTCATAGGCGAGCTTTCTTAATCTGTCAGGGGTATTACGATGGCTCCATTCAGCATTTAAGACGTGAATATCGGCAATATCTTTTTGGATATCGGTATTAATGGCTGCCAAACGACGTTCCAACACCTGCACGCGGTTTTTCAAAAACGACGAACCTAAAGCAATCATCATTGTAAACATAAAAAGACCTAAAATCCATATTGTCTTTCTGATATTACCCATCAACTTATCTCCTTACCGCATATCTGAGCTTAGCCGAGCGCGAACGCGGATTTGTTCGACACTCCTCAACCGTTGGAACCATAACTTTTGACACTTCCGAAAATAAAGAGTCATCTTGTACTAAATCGGCTGCATATTTAGAAATTCTGACTTTTTTACCGCCGTTCTCCTTAAAATAATTTTTCACAATTCTGTCTTCCAAAGAATGAAAGTCCACGACCACCAAACGCCCGCCGCTTAACAAACGCGAAGCGGCACCTTCAAGACCGCGCTCTAATTCGCCGAGCTCATCATTTACAGCGATTCGCAAAGCCTGAAAAGTTCTGGTTGCCGGATCAATTTCACCGTTTTTCTTATGGATCACGGTATAAATGATTTCGGCCAGTTCCTTCGTGGTTTCAATTTTTTTGGTGCGGCGATATTCCGCAATTTTGTGCGCTATTTGGCGCGATTTATGTTCTTCGCCATATTGATAAATCAAATCGGCAAGTTCATGTTCATCATAAGTATTAACAATGTCGGCGGCGGTTATACCCTCACAAGACATACGCATATCAAGCGCCGCATCTTTAGCAAATGAAAAGCCGCGTTCGGCATCATCGAGCTGCATAGAAGATACACCTATATCAAACACCGCACCGTTAATCTTTTCCGGCACCAAATCGGCAAAATCACCGAAATTACCGGCTCTGAACGTAAAACGATCTCCATAATTATTTTTGAATTCATTGGCTCTGATTTTGACCGTCGGATCGCGATCTAAAGCAATAACCTTACATCCGGCTGCCTCCAAAACAGCTTGCGTATAACCGCCGTTACCGAAAGTTGCATCAACGTAAATTTCGCCTTTTTTAGGCTGCAACGCTGCCAACACTTCATTAAGCATAACCGGAATATGTCGTCTTTTTGCTTCTGCCATTATTCCGTATCCTTCTGCTTTTTCAAAACCGGACGATTTTTCAGAACTTCCTCGCGAATCCGCTGTTCTTCTTTTTCCCAATTTTCCGGATTCCAAATCTGGAACTTGCGACCTTTGCCGACAAACACAGCCGTATCGGTAATACCGGCATGTTTTAAGAGTTTTTCGCTCAGCATAATGCGACCGGTACTGTCAAACGTAAAACGCTTGGCATCGCCGAAAATCAGATTCGTTAAATTATCTTGGGTTTCCGAAAAGAAATCGGTCGAATCCTCAATATCGGTTGCGAGTTTATCCAGCGTTTCTTCCAAACACCCTTCAATACACGGCAACGAAAGACTCCGATAGCAAACAATTTCCGATTCTAAATCTTTAACGATGGCGCGGTAATCTGACGGCAAGGAAACGCGGCCTTTCGCGTCAACCTTGTTAATGATGGTATCCATAAACAGGAATACTTTTCTCATTGTCGATTCCTTTGCCATTAATTACATACCTTATGGTATAACATGGTATTTTATGGGATTCAATGGGATTTTTTAGTAAATTTTTAACTGTTCCTAATTTGTTCTTAATATTTTTTAAAACACAAAAAAAATATGCGCAAAATCAAAGCATTAATTACGTAAAAAAATTTTTAAAAAAATTAACATTCTTTAAGATTTATCTGTTAATAGTCTGAAAAAAATCTTCGGAGTCGTAAAAATAACGGAGGGAAAAATGCGGATATTTATGACGGGCGGAAACGGCGGAATCGGCGGTGCCATCAAACAAAAGTTCATTAACGAAGGGCATGAAGTTTTTGCTCCCGGCAGTAAAGATTTGGATTTAAACGACTCGGAAGCAATTAAGGATTGGTTTGCAAAAAACGGTAATAATTTCGACGTTATTGTCCACTCGGCCGGCTATAATAAACCGTTACCGATTGAAAAAATGAGTTTGGAAGAATTTAACAAGACGCAAAACGTTAATCTGACGGCATTATTAACGATTACTCAGCAGGTTTTGCCTTATTTCAAAGAAATTAAACGCGGTTACATTGTCGGCATCGGTTCGCTGTACGCATCAATTTCCCGTGAAGAGCGAATCGCTTACACATCATCAAAACACGCTTTAGTCGGCATGATTCAAACGTTGGCTTTGGAGCTTGGCAAATATAATGTTTTGTGCAACACGGTTTCGCCCGGATATGTCGACACAAAAATGTTCCGTGCCAACAACAGCGAAGAAAAACGCGCCTATTTAGCCTCGAAAATACCATTAAACCGTTTGGCTCAGCCGGAGGATATTGCTGATATCGTCTATTTCTTGGCCAGTCCGCAGAATCATTACATCAACGGACAGGATATTATCGTCGATGGCGGTTTTATGGCCGGCAGTTTTCAATAATTTGTCTGTTTTGTATAAAAATAACATTCTGATTCAATGTGATTTTACAAAAATAATCACATTTTATACAAAAAATATATTGACAAAAATAAAAAGCAATGTTATATATATATTCAACAATTAATTATTAAAATAAAAATTGTGCACGACCTCTTCTATCCCGTGCTATTGACAAATGTTTAACCTGCGCAACGCCCTGCTACAGCTTGCTTTCGGCTTGCACACAAACATCAAAATGGTATGCATTCAAGAGATAGGCCTAAAAGTCTTTGAGTAAAATTCATTATCGTTTAAACGCCTCCACAGGCTCCTAAAAAAATGATTTAACTTATGATTAGAAACAGAGCTTCGCCTTAAAGCATTTATCAGTGTTACATCTAAAATTCTTCGTTTAATCGCCT
>CAMVHF010000088.1 GCA_947167235.1 uncultured Alphaproteobacteria bacterium | reverse complement strand
CGTATGACATACGGAAGTATTAGCCAACGTATATCCTTCGTGACAAATACATCTGTCTTCATATTGCTCGCCTCCGATACCGCAATCTATGCGTTTATAACAGAAATCACCGAACAGGACGGAATCTTCGGCACAACCGACATTCGGAATAAATGCCGTCTTAACTTCCAAAACGCCGTTTTGCATCAATCGGCCACGGTTTAGTTGAATAGCGTTTTTAACTGCAAAACAATCTCCACCGGTGCAAGTTGAACCGTCAATCGTTATGGTACCGTTGTTAGTTACATCTCCGCCTTCGCTCCAAATACCGTAGGATTCTTCTGCTCCGCTGATTGTGATAGTTCCGGCTGACGTATTGTTAATATATGTTTCGGCCGTACCGTAAATACCGATAGCCTTGCCGCCGACAGAGCTTATCGGAGAATATTGTTTATTAAAATCATTATCATAATAGCCGTTGCGGTCAATTGTAATATTGCCGGAATTACTTATATGGGCATTATTTCCGTCGGCATATAAACCGATAGCCGTACCGTTTCCTAAATTATGAATGATAATGTCGCCGGTGTTGTAAATTGTACCGTCTGCACCCGATGCATACAATCCTATGGCTAAACCATCGCCGAGATTGGTAATTTCAAGGGTTGAGGTATTATTAGTATCTGTTTCATTCGAGACATATCCGCCGCGCATACCATATAAATTATTGTTGCCTTTATCGATAATACGAATTAAGCCTGTACCGTTCTCATAACCGTTCTGAACCGTTCCGACCGTGCTGTATATACCATAGACATTACCGATTCCTTCGTTATATATGGCAAGTTTTCCCGATTTGCCGTATCCGTTGAATAAATCGCTCGTACCGTACATACCGTAAACATTACCGTTTTTGGTGTTGGTTATTTTAATCGAACCGGTGGTATTATATGCATTATATCCGTAGCCTGTTGCCACATACATACCATAGACGTTACTGTCATTGTCGGTATGCGTAACAACTAAATCATGATCATTGACAGAATCGGTTGTGCCGACATACTGACAAACGTCATCTATTAAACGGTATCCTTTATTGCAAACACATTCATTCTTAACTTGAGAAGCATTGGCAATGCAATTTAATTTGACATAGCAGATGCCTTCCAATTCAATGTAACCTTCGGCACATCCCGGATGTGCAAAATCGGCTCCAACTTTTAATACACCGTCTTGGAATAATTGACCTCGATTTAATTGAACGGCATTAATCGAATTAATACTGCCGTCAATAATAATGGTTCCGGTATTGCTGACATTGCCGCCTTCGCTGAAAATACCGTAAGCGTTTTCGGCACCGTCAATTCTGATTGTACCTGTATTGCTGATGGTGGAATTAGCCGCTCCGTAGATACCGATGGCATTACCGCCGGTTGCGGAAGATGCGGTATAAATAACATTCTCAACGTTACCGTCATCTTTTAAATTCCGACCTATATATTGTGTGCGGTTGATTGTAATATCACCGGAGTTGGTTAATTTTGCCGTACCGTCAACATATATACCGACAGCCGTACCGTTACCGAGGTTGTGTATCATAATATCTTGCGAATTCGTCAAATCAGCTTGCGTATATAAACCGACGGCCAAACCGTTGGCGGCATTGATAATATTTTTTGCGTTATAGACATGACCATCGGAAATATTTATTATTTTAGAAATATATTCGCCGTTGATCGAGCCATTGTTTCGATTGGTAATCCATCCTGAAGATGCAATATTAACGCTGCCTAAACCTCTGTAATCGATTATGGAATTAGCATTGGAACTGGTAATATTACCGGTGTCGTAATGAATAATTTTGGAAACAGAACCTGTTGAATTATCTGTGATATCACGGCCGTTATTTTTAATGAAAAATTCCTTCAAACCTGATATAGTCATCATGCCGGAACCTTCTGCCGTTATATCGGCCGTACCGTCATTTCCGGCAACGAAAATGTTGCCGTTACCTGTTTGGTTTAAGCTTAAGTCTTTTGAATTGTTTTCTATATTGATATTGCCGTTACCGTTAGCCGTAATGTCTGTCGAGCCGGTATCTCCGAAAAGTTGAATAAGCGATTTTTCGTTATTGGATATATTATACCCGTCACCGATTTTGTTTATTGTCAGATTTTTTAGATTTCCGGAAATTTCAATTCCGCCGTTTCCTTCATGGGTTATATCGGCCTTACCGTCATCATCCAAAACACTGATATCACCGTTGCCTGTTTTATTCAGCACAACATCTTTCGAAGCTCCTGATATTGCGACATTGCCGGTACCGTTTGTTGTGATATTTGCCGAACCGCCGTCACGGCTGAGTGTAATATTGCCGTTACCTTCATTTTGAACGGAAACGTTGGCTATATCTGCTTCTATCGTAATATTACCGTCACCTTCATTGGTAATATTATAAGTGTTTTCGGTCATAGTACCGCCGGATAATCCAAATCTGACGTTAATATTATTATCGCCGATATTATTGACTGTTACCGCATTTTTGGCACTACCGACGCCTTCTTTTAACAATTCCAAATAGATATCCGAGGAATTGATGTTCTGAATATTAACGACGTTCTCAACCGTACTTAAATATCCGGATGTTAAAACAAACGGCGGTAAGCCTGCGGATAATTTATTGTCCGTCCGAATAATGTTCATTTCATTGATTGCTGTTGAACCACTGCTTGAATTTGAACTGTTGGCAGCTGTTGCTAAATATACATTTGTTGAATATGAACTGATTGTCGGCCAACTTACCATGGTATTTCCGCTTAAATCGAGCGTAAATTTGTTGTTGGCTGTTCCGCCGTTATCGGCATAAGCTCCCATTGAGCCGTCTGTCAAATAAATTATGCCGCCGTTTTTCTTTATTGAGAGTTCACTTTCCGATTTATGGCTACTATACATTGCGTTTTTGTTGTCGGCTGTGATATAAATATTGCCGCTACCGTTATCTTCAATATTTATTTTGTTTTTCGTCTGCGTTGAAGCGCTGCCGACATTTGTATTGATATACATTCCGGTATTGCCTTCATTCTTTATGACAACCGAATTATCGATGGTTTTATTTCCCGAAGCGGCTACATTGAAATAAACATTAATATTGCTTGCACCGGTATTATCGATTTCAAGAGCATTATTGACAATACTTTTTTCTGTTACCGTGACTTTAATCGGCATATTGATTGTACTGTCTCCTCTATTGACGATTTTGATATTGTTATTTACGGTACTGTTTTTGTAAGCCGAAATTCTGGCATAATAATCGTGTGACGATTCTGATAAAGAAATTCTGCTTTTACCGTCATTATTAATTACGATATTATTTTCCGCCGTGCCGTTTTTCTCCGCATAAGCCAAGTTCAACGTTTCACGCGATAAGGTTATAACCTTTTCATCATCATCGGAACTGGCGTTTTTAATCTTGATGTTGCTGTGTGCCGTTCCATTGTTGAATGCATAGGTATTATAGGTAATATTACCGTCATATTGACTGAATGTTTGTTCATTATCCAAAATAGTATTGAAAATCGTAATATTACCCTCACCCTCATCATAAACATTAATGTTTGCAGTTGATTCTGCATTGTTGGCACGGGCATTATATAAGTGATATGAGGCAACATCTTGAAAATAATAGATATTTCGATTAAATGCATCACTGGTTCGTGTATCCGCTGACGTCATAACCGTTATTTCACCATCTCCGCGATTATTAATGGAAATAAGGCCGTACGTTTCAGCTTCTGAATAACTGGCAACGTTGTGGGCATAACCGTTTGAATATAGCCCGAAGATTGAACCGTTACCGATGTTTTTAATTATGATTTCACCGCTTGCTTCCGCACGATTGGATGTTACATTTTGCGTTAAGTATTCGGCATACATACCATAGATATTTTTATTACCGATATTGGTAATATTTATCGAGGCTGACGCTGTACCGGTACTGGATGAGGCGTTGATACCTGTTGCACCGGCATTCATGCCGTATATCAGACTATCACCGATATTGTTGATAGTCAAAGAAGCTACCGATTGACCGGATTTTGAATCGGCATTTTTGGTTAAAACGTCTGATACCACCTGACTTTCACTAAACTCGGTAAGTTCTGTGTACATACCGTAAATTGTTCCGCTGTCGCGCCCCTTAATATTGATATCAGCTTCGGCATAACCGGCATCGGTTTGGGCGTTAGCAATACCTGAAATACCATAAATACCATAAATTTTACCTAATCCGTAGTTTTCAAGATTAATTAAACCGGAAGCAGAACTCTGAGGTGTATAAGCGTTACGCCCGTAATCGGCATAAATACCGTATAAGTTTCCGTCAGATTTATTTACTATCTTTAATTCGGCACCTTGAGCAGATGAGGCATTATATTTATTTTCGGAAATACCCGACATACCATACACATTGGCATAATCGGTATTGGTTAATGATTTTTTGCTGTTATTGATATTGCTTTGAACAAGGATTTTAGGATTACTGCTTTGTTTGACGCAGACACCGTTACCATTGCGACCATATGTTGCGTTACATTTATCACATCGATATTTCAAAGTACCGTTTTGAGTGGTACATTGCGATATTTTCTGACAATTTGACGGCACGGAACTCAGAGGATAAGTAGAACACATTGTATCTTTGATACATTCAACATATGTCGTTTTCCCTGATTTGCAGGTATTTCCCGTCATTGTATAACCGTCATCACAAGATGTTGTGTTGTACGGACAGGTTTTAGGACGACATTCTTTGTACAACGTTCCGCCGGAAACACAGGTTTGCCCGGTTTCTTCATACCCTTCATCGCAAGATGTTGTGCTGTACGGACACTCATTGACCGTTTGGCAGTATTGACCGCTCCAACCGTCTTGACATCTGCATTCGCTACCTTCTTGTATACCGCCGTTTTGACAACTGATTTCTCGGATACATTCCGCACCGTATTTTATAAAGCCTTCGGCGCAATTTTCGCATTTTAATTTGATATTTCCGTTTATCTGACAAGAATCACTTTGAACATATCCGGCAGGACATTCGGTATAATTAAACCCTTCACAGGTATTTTTTATGCATTTATAAAGAATTTCATTACCTTCATAACAAATATCGGAAGATGAGGCGTGATAATCTCCGCTGCATGTTTTATTATAGCCTGTACAGGTATTTTTAGTATTGCAATCCGAACCTGTCCAACCGTTAGCACATACACAATCATTACCCTGCTGATATCCGTGGTGACAATCTTTGATTGGAATACAAGCACCGTTTTCTTTATGATAACCGTCGGCACAATTGTCACATTTTAATTTGAGCGTGCTTCCGGACTGACATGTAGCGCTTTGAGTATATCCCGTAGGACATTGGGTATAGTTATAGCCGGTGCAGGCATTCTCCGCACACTTATACTTTTTTGTGGTGCCGCTTAAGCAAGTATCCGATGTTTTATAATATCCTGAACCGCAATTTGTTTGATAGCCTTCGCAGTTATTCGGTTTACATTCCTTATATTTGATCGTTCCAGATGTACAAGTTTCACCGGTTTCATAATAACCGTTACCGCATGAAGTCGTATTATATGGACAAGTGTTTTTAGTTTCACATAAAGTTCCTGTCCATCCGCTCGGACAAGTACATTTGTTACCGGTTTGTTTGCCGCCGTTTTTACACTTTAATTGTTTATAGCATTTTCCCTTGTATTTGACATATCCGCTGGCACAGTTTTCGCATTTTAATTTCTTGGTTTTACCGCTTTGGCATGTTGCGCTTTGTGTATATCCCGTCGGACACTTTGTGTAATTATAGCCGGTGCAGGCATTAACTTTACATTCTATAACCGTCTTATTGCCGGTTTTACATTTTTTACCGGTTGCATAGTAACCGTTAGAGCATTTTGTGTCTTTATACGGGCACTTGGCAGCCGTTTGGCATAAATTACCGGTCCAACCATCCGGACAAATACATTGAGTGCCTTGTTGATATCCTTTGTTTTTACATTTTAACTGTTTAATACATTTGCCGTTATATTTTATATAACCTTTAGCGCAATTTTTACATTTATATTTCTTGGTTTTACCGCTTTGGCAAGTGGC
>CAMVHF010000087.1 GCA_947167235.1 uncultured Alphaproteobacteria bacterium | reverse complement strand
TGGTGAGCTCGGTGGGATTCGAACCCGCGACCCTTTGATTAAAAGTCAAATGCTCTACCGACTGAGCTACGAACTCATCTAAATCGAATATGCTTATAAAAGATTATTTTCATTTAGTCAATAGAAAAAATAAAAAAAGTTAAAAAAATTAAAATAGGTATTTATTTATTAATATTTATATGTTAATCTTGGGCAAAATGATATGATAAATGAGGTTAGATATGGCTCTTAGTAATGAAATTGGTCAAAAAGGCAAATATAGTATTTTACAAAATGCTAAAGGCGAAATTATGATTATGATGGATAGTCGCCTCGGCGGACCGGAAAATCCTCGTTTTATTTATGACGGGGGCGAAACGGCTTTATTGTACCGTTCGCAGGAAAGTTCCGTAGCTTTCAGAAAAATTGATGTCGGTGCGCGTTCACCGCTCAAATCCGTATCGGAAGTTTTGGTTGTTGAAATCGAAGGCAACGATGTCGAAAGAGAATATATCGTACCGGTTCGTTTGGTTAAAGATGTGAATAATCTTATCATTTCATAAAACAGTGCGAAGGGTGGAGAATGATAGCGTATACCACTTTTCTGCTATTTTTTATCGGTATATTTAGTGGTTTTAAATTAGGTGTAAAAGTTGACAGGATTCTGTCGTTTGTAACTTTTACATCTCTTTTTTTGATTTTCGGCAGTTTTTGCGAAAGTTGGCTGACCGGTGATGAACAGACAATGTCTTTTATGTGGAACAGTTCGCCGGGCGGAGATATTAAAATTGATATCATATCAAACCCTTATAATTACGGTGTTATATTTCCGTTTTTTATGATTACGCTCTTGAATGTGGCGCATAATCAGATCTTTCGCTACGAAGAAAGGCGCAGCGCATTCAATTCGTTGGCGATTTTGAATTTGGCCGCTTTAATGATGATTATCACAAGTAATAACTTTGTTCAGTTGTTATCAATGGTGTTTGTTGTCGATATTTTGGCTTTATTTATCATTAAAGATGTGAACAGTTATAAACGTTATTTTTTATTGAATATGACGGCCGATATGATGCTGTTTATGACTTTTGCCGTTATTAACAGCTTAGTTGATTCTTTGGATATCAGACAGATACTCGAATATAAGAAAAACGGTTATCATACGGATTTTATAGCAATATGCGGGCTTACAGCTGTTTTTATGAAACTCGGATTTTTTGCTTTTCATATCGGGGTGGCTTCGTTAAAACAAATTCGACTGCACCGATTACAACATATTTTGTTTGTATCGGCGCCGGTGACGGCAATTGTCTTGCTTTTGAAGTTTCACGCATTATGGAGTGATTCGGCCTATTATTCCGGCTATATTGATGTAATGTGCATTGCAACAATGGCTTTGAGTTTTTACGGGTGCGTTGTGCTGGATAATTTTAAATCAAAGGTGATTTACTGGCAACTGATGTTTTGGGCTTTGTTTGTCGAGTTATTAAAATTTAACGGCTTTGTTTGGTCCGAATTGTTTACATCTTTGCTTTTGGATATGTATTTGCTGGTCTGCGCTTTATATTGGCTGTATTACTACTTTAACCGGCGATTACTGATTTCGCAGATGATGCGTTTGGTAGCAAAAGATGCTCTGCGTCAGGATTGTGCATTTGTGCTGACTTTATCGTCTGTTGTACTGATGGCCAATACACTGGCAATCATGTATAATAATACGAATCGGTATTATATTTGGTCTTTCGCCGTTTTATTTGTTTTTTCGCTGGCATTGATGCTTAATCAAGTGATATTTGCACCGTCTCGCCGTAAAGATTTGAAAATGAATGTTTTGCCGTTGCATTTTATGTATCTTGTGGAATTGTTCGGGTTGTCGGCGGTGTTGTGGTATTGTTTTCATTCTAATGAAATCAGCGTGTTTGGCGTGAGTTTGGCATTTATTGTGTTTTGCTGCATACATCCGTTGCAAAAACTGTCTGTTTTATATCGGAACAGCCGGTTGCAAAATCTTGATTTCTTTGGAGCTTTATATCGGACTTTAGTAAAGTCTTTGCGGCTTTGCGGTAAGATTTTGTGGTTGCTGGTTGACCGTTTGTTGATGGAAAAAGTTATTATCGGGATAATTAAATTATTGGGCAAAGGAAATATTCGCCTGTTTCGAACATTACATCAAAGTCGTCTCGGCGGCGGTTTCTTTGTCTTGATTTTACTGTTGATACTTATATGGATTTCCTATCAGCAGGGAGGACAAATCAATGGCTAGTTTGTTGTTTGTTTTTCTGATGTTGCCGTTATTGGGATGTTTGTTTGTCTTGTTTTCCAAAAAAGACGGTTATAATGCTTTTAATGTGGCATTTTTTACGCTGTGTACCGGTATTTTGGCTATTTTGAAGTTGTTTTCCGAATCTCGAATCGTCGGTTCGGATTTCTTATACTCGTATCAATGGCTGAAACATCCGAATGTTGTGTTTACTTTCGGGGTTGATATTTTTTCATTATTGTTGTTGCTCGGGGTTTATATATCTGCGGTTATCGGTTTAGTCGGGTTATCGTCCGTGCAACGTAAAAGTAAATCATTATTGCTGTTGGTTTTGTATTTTATTTGGAATATGAGCGGATTATTGGTGGTACGAGATATCATCTCGTTCTATTTATTTTTTGCCGGAATGCAATTACCTTTGTTTATGCTGATCGGTTCACATGCGAATATTAAAAAATCATCAACGTTATCGCTGTTTTTCTTGTTTAATTTGGTCGGCAGTTTGTTGCTGTTGATTTCGATTTTGACGGTTTATCGCTATAATCACGGCAGTGTATTGTTATCACACATAGGTATTTTGGATATTCCGACAATACCGCAGTTTATTGTTCTGTCGGGTGTATGTACGGCGTTTGTGCTGAGGATTCCGATTTGGCCGCTGCATAATTGGATTTCATTTATAAGTTCCGGTATTAAAAATCCGTTGATATATATTTTAACGAATTTGTTGCCGCTTTCCGGTTTATACGGTTTTATTCGTTTCGGGCAGGTCATTATTCCGACAGAGTTGAATGCTTTTGTTCCGATTATTGAAGTTTTCGGTGTGTTGACCATGATGTTTATTGCTTTAATCGGATTATCTCATAAGAATTTTTTGCAAAAACTTTTTTCGTATTCGACGATTTCGTATTTGCTATTTTTGCTTTCCAAGCTTTTACTGGATGATAAATATCAGATGAATATGGCGTATTCATTGTTTATTTTCTTAATTGTTAACGCATCGTTGGCCGTTTTGGATTTGTTTGCCGAAAATGCGCGTGAGGAAGCCGGTTGTGATTATCGCGGCGTCTTGGTATATATACCGAGATTATCAAAACTGTTTGCATTTTTTGTGCTTATGGCTGTGGGTTTGCCTATGTCATCAATGTTTTGGAATAATTTTGTGCTGATTTCGGCTTTGTTTAGAGAAAGTTTTGTAACCGGTCTTTGGGTGATGGCGGCTATTTCATTAATCGGTCTGGCTCTGATTTATGAGTTATATATTATGCGGGATGTTCCGAATAATACTGTTCAGAAATACGAATTATCCGATATTTCCGATCGCAAACTGATATTTTTTGCCGGAATAACGCTGGTGTTGTTCTTATCATTTTTTAACCCGCTGTGGTTTGTATTTTAGGAGGTATTATGATAGAGAATTTGGTATATTTATCTCCTTTATTGGTTTTACTTATCGGTATTTTGATGATGCTGGTTTCGGATAAGGATTATATTAATAATTCGCGTTGTTTTCGGATAGCCAGACTGGTGTTATTAATCAGTTTCTTTTTGGTTATCGTTTTCTACAACAAAGCACTGCTGCCGATGATAACTCAAGGAAGTCATTTTACGCTGCTGTTCGAGTGTTTACTGTATTTGTGTGCTTTTGTCGTGCTTTATTTATCGAAAAAATGGTTTATGTCGCTCAATGAGGCCGGTAATATCTTTTGCTGCGGTATTTTTGCGGCTGTGCTGTGCGGTTGTTTGCTTATCGAATCGCATAATTTGCTTTTAACCGTCGTGATGTGCGTCTTATTTATGCTGAATAACTATATATTGTTGTTTAACTTTCGTAAAAAGAAAGAGTATGTACTCAGTACAAAAACCTATATGACGATTATGTTTATGTGTTGGGCATTGTTAATCGGTGCGTTGGGGATTCTCTATTATTTACAATTTGATTTTTCATATAATATGCTGCGTACCGATTTAGATGTAAATCAAAATAATCCGCTGGTTTTCGCATCAATGGCGGCGATAGTTGTCAGCTTTGTGTTTTTGCTCGGATTGGCTCCGTTGCATTTCGGGTTTACAGAGGCTCTCGGTGAAACGATTTTGCCGGTTATTTCATATTTTCTGTTGGTACCGGTTGTAGCTTGTATCGGGAGTTTTATCCAGTTTAATGTTTATGTTTTGTCGCCGTATTATGATAAACTGAAGTTTTTTTACGAGGCAGTCGCTTTGTTGTCTATCGGTATAGGTGCAATCGGGGCGTGCAGCGTGCAGAATATTCGTAAGATTTTTGCGTATGGGGCGGTCAGTCACTTAGGTTTATTAATGCTGATTTTATATCACTTTACGGTTAAGACCGTCGATTCGTCTTTTGTTTATTTATTTGTGTATCTCTTAGCTATGGGTGGTGTTTGTTCGACATTATTCGGGCTTAAAATTAAAGGCGAATATTTGGAAATGCTGCACGAATTTTGCGGGGCGGCTTACAAAAGACCTTATGTGGCAGCCATGATGACGGTATTTATTTTTTCATTGCTGGGTGTACCGCCGTTTTTGGGCTTTTTAGGCACATTTTCGGTTTTGAGCCGGTTGGCAGTATATAATTTGTACGAACTGGTGTATGTACTGCTGATGATGTTGGTTTTGGCTTATGCGTATATTCAGGTTATTCGAACCTTTTATTTTGAAGAAAGCAAAGCAGTTTTTGATAGAGCGGATAAAGGTATTTATACGACGATGTTGTTTAATGCCGTATTGATGTTGGTGATTATGGTTAATCCGGAGTACTTGGTTGAAGACTTTGTTTTGATGATTGAAACGGTGTTTGAATGACAAATTGGCAGATTTTTCATTTTGATACGGTCGGCAGTACCAATGATGTGGCAAAAGAATACAGCCAAACGGCAACTGATAATTTTGTGGTACAAGCCGATGCGCAAACAGCCGGTCGCGGCAGACGTGGCCGCAATTGGGTCAGCCTCAAAGGTAATTTGTTCTTTTCGGTCGGCTTAAAATTTGAACTGAAAAATTTGGGAATATTGGTATTGATAAGTTCGTTGAGCTTATTGCAAACCGTCAAAGCTATTAAAGCAGATGCCGACGTAAAGCTCAAATGGCCGAATGACGTGCTCTTAAACGGGGCTAAAGTCAGCGGGATGCTTTTGGAAAAAGGTGCGGGCGATTTTATGATTATCGGTATCGGCGTTAATATTAAACAAAGTCCCGACAGTGCGCAAATGCTTTATAAAACGACTTCACTTCATGCAGCCGGTATACATACCGACAAAGATGAATTTTTGAAAATGTTTTTGCAAAGATTTTCTGAAAATCTATCTTTATGGCAGAAAAACGGTGCGGATTTTGTGCGCTTAAAATGGCTTGAATATGCGAAAGGGTTAAATGAAGAAATAGTCGTCAGCCAAGAAAATATCAAAAGTAAAGGTATATTTACGGGTATTGACGAAAACGCGGCTTTATTGTTAAATACCGAACAAGGTGTGACCAAAATTCTGGTCGGAGATGTTTTTTATATGAGTGATGAAAATGACTGATTTTAAGAGAAACGGAGTTTATTTTTTACCGTTGGGCGGCGCCGATGATATCGGTATGAATATGTATATGTATGCCGTTGACGGCAAGTTGATTATTGTTGATGCCGGTTACGGCTTTTTGGCGGATATGTATCCGGGAATGGACTTGGCTTATGCCTCGCCGGAATTTTTGGATGCCTACAAAGATGATATTGTCGGGTTGTTTATTACGCATGCGCATGAAGACCACATGGGCGCTATTGCTCAAATATGGCCGCATTTGCAGTGTCCGGTTTATGCCATGGATTTTACGCTCGGTCTGATTAAAGCGCGCTTGGAAGAATTTAAGATGGCCGACATGGTGCCGCTTAT
>CAMVHF010000086.1 GCA_947167235.1 uncultured Alphaproteobacteria bacterium | reverse complement strand
CCTAAAAACATATCACAACTGCGTTGATACAACATACAGCTCAATTTATTATTGGCAACATAAAACTGAAACATCATGTGGCACGGCGGCAAGTGCATCTCGGCAATTTTACCGACGTTCCAAGCCGATACGATCATGCGGCGATCATTCGGGTTCTTTTTCAATGTCTCGATAACCTGCGCGATTTGATCAATTCCCTCGCCGTTCCAATTGCGCCATTGTGAGCCGTAAACAGGGCCTAATTCGCCGTTTTCATCTGCCCATTCGTTCCAAATCCGCACGCCGTGTTCTTGCAGGTATTTAACGTTGGTATCCCCTTTTAAGAACCACAGCAGTTCATAAATAATGCTCTTGAGGTGAACCTTTTTGGTGGTCATCAGCGGAAAACCCTTACTTAAATCAAAACGCATCTGGCGTCCGAAAACCGAACGCGTACCGGTACCGGTCCGATCCATTTTATCGACACCGTTTTCCATGATATCTTTCAGTAAATCCAAGTACTGTTGCATTGTTTACTTTCCTTCCGTTTCTAAGTAGTTCAGAATTTTTTTAACCAGCGATTGTTCAACAAAATCGCCCTTTTTCAGCCACACGGTGGTGGTTATGTTGTCTAAATCGAATTTGGCCGGCAGCTGCATATAGTTTTGTTGCATAATCTCAACGCTTTTGTGCACCGATATAGGCTGGCCCTCCAGATCAGGATTAAGCGCGCCATGATACAGACAGTCGACAACAATATCCGGACGCATATCCGGTGAGGCAAAAAACAACTCATAAATCGTTGCACCGCCGGAAATATATAAATCTTCCGGATAGTCTTTAAGTTGCCTGATATCATTGACGACAAAGTGATTATCTTTATCTGATACCTCGTAATGCTTATCCAGCGTTACCACCGCAAATTTGCGATTTGGCAATGTGCGCCCCGGAAAACTTTCATAAGTCTTTTGCCCGACAACCAGCGTTTGCCCGAGCGTCAAATTGCGAAAACGCTTGGTATCGGATTTAATCTGCCACGGAATATTCGGCCCGATACCGATAATATCATCGCCTTCATGGCGACACCCAATCGCAATTTTAGTCATCCTTATCCCCTTTTACAAAAAATCTCCGACTGCTATCAGTATATGATAACATCGGAGATTTGAAAGTATAATCGAAAGTTAACTAACAGATTTTATTGTGCAGATTTTTTTGGCTTATCGGATGCGTTCGATTCTGTCGGCGCCTCACACTCCTGATAATTGCGTTCCATATTTTCCGGATATGAGCAGCCGCAATTATCGTCTTCGGAACAATCGCACTTATCTTGATAGTTATAAGCCCAGTGCTTGGTCATTTTCATTTTGCCCCCTTTCAATAGCATAAAATAAGAGCTAAACAACATTTTTCAAGCCGATAAAATGCTGAGAGCGGCAATCCGGTTAAGGATTACCGCTCTTAATCAAAAATCCTCTGTGTCAGGATAAAACCTTTCGACACAAAGTTTGTTGTTCACTTCGCTTAAAATGTAGACACGACTGTCGTAGAAAAAGGTACTTCCGGTAGGCACAAACTTGATTGATTTAACATTGCACCAATCGACCTTTTCATCTTTGACAAACACCTGCTGTTGGCATCCTCTTATGATTTGCCCCAGAGACATCTTTGAACGCAAATGGCAGAACTCGGTATTGCTCAGATAAATCTTGAACACGTCGTGCGCACATCCGGCAGCAGGACATTCTTGCATCCAAGATATACATCTTGCGTCATCAAACAGCTCGGGGGGAAATTCTCGACTGACACCGACATTATACTTTTTCAGGGCTTTCTGAAAGTCTTTCAGGTTGAGCCAACGATAATGTCTTTCTTCAGATGAGTCGTCTACCAAAACGAGAGCGAACTTAGGCTTACTGCTGCTCTTGAAACCCGTCCAAGAAAACAGCCAATTGAACAAACTCATTTGTATCTATATAATTTGATTAGTGTATCAATTGTACATGTTTTTTAGTTTTTTGTCAAATAAATTTTTCTGATTTTTCAAAATTTAAAACCGTTGACAAGCCTACAAAAACATAATAACGTGACGATAAGCATAATCTCTATGCTTAGGGCGTCGAAAACCCTACTCATTAAACTAGATAGTCGTTTTTGCATAACGACTTAAATATCTATGCCGGCTTCTGCCTAATGGACGGATGTCGGCTCAATAAGGCTATACGCCGAATAGGCCGAGCCGCTTTTTATCTAGTTTAATGACGGTTTTCGAACATCCGCCCGCTTTCTTTAAGAAGGTGGGTTTTGTTTTTAACAAATCTATCAAAGATGGAAGAAATGAAAAAAATTTTATTATTGGCCGGAATTTTCAGTTTGGCCGCCTCTGGCGCAATAGCTGCCGATTATTCGCCTTATGTTTCGGCAAAACTCAGATTTGCATTCATGAAAAATGATGCAAAAGTAACATTTGAAGATGCTGTTTACAAGTACCAAGCTAAATGGGATGTTGATGATGAAGTCTTCGGCGGAAGCATTGCTGCCGGTTTAAATATTCCGCTGGTTAAAAACTCTCTGCGTGCCGAACTTGAATATAATCACAACGGCGATGCAAAAAAAACTTATTACGGCTCACAGACAAAAGTAGAAACACAGGCATTATTATTAAATGCTTATTATCAATTTGATGTTGAGGCAAAACTTAAACCTTACATCAGTGCCGGTATCGGCGGAGCTAAAATTAAAGGTTCGGTTGAAAGCGAAAGCGTCAGTAAAAATTCATTTGCATGGCAAATCGGTCTTGGAACATCTTATGAAATTAATCAAAATGTTGCAGTCGATGGCGGATATCGCTACGTTTCATACGGCCAACTTGATAAGACATCAAACACCGATCTCGGTTATCCGGAAAAAGATACTGTGGAATCAAAAGCGCACGAGTTATATTTGGGCTTAAGATATAATTTTTAATCAGAAACTTTATTACTTGTAATCAGGTACCCGAGTTTCAAACGCTCGGGTATTCTAATTGCAAAAAATGCACTCCCCGTCAAAGGAGTGCATTTTTACAAAAAGATAAATTCTAGAGCGGCCAAGTAACTTTGATAACCGCAATATCGTCGGTTACATCAAGCTTTTTGAGTTCACGCTCAAGTTCTTTTGACGATGTGTCATAGCGTACGCCATCCGAAACACCTTCTTTGTCATACATGGCATAGCCGTTTTTATCATAAGCGACCACCGCCAACGTTGAACCGTTTTTGACAATGTACAGCTTATCAAACTTTCGCGGTGCCAACCCTTGATGTTGGAGTGTGGCAGCGCCCCACAGACCGTCAGCGTTCAAAAATACGATGTCGTCAATCAGCTTGATGTCCGTAAACGGACCGATCACCGAACTTGTACCTGTTTTCCATAGGTAAACACCCGTCTTTTGGCTATGGATGTAAACGTACTCAGGTAAATTCGTCGGTACAATCGAGTCAATCACGACGTCCTCAACGGCAGGATATCCGCCGATCAGAATTGTCGTTGCACCGTCAGGTTCTGCAGTGGCAAATATAGCCTTATATGCCGCAACTTCTTCAATTTTGGCATACTTAGGCGCCAGAACGACTTGTCCGGTGCTGTCTTTTAAGCCCTGCAAGCCATCTTGTTCAAACAACTCACAGTCGCCGACTTTCTCCCCGCTCTTCTTGACATTATCGCAAGAGCTCAACATACCTGTTGCCGCAATCATCAACACTGCGGTCAGCAAACAGAAAAATACATTCTTTTTCATAAGGCTTAAAACATTAAATGAAACAAAGTGAATTTCTCAAAATAGTAGTATAAATTACTGGTTAATTGCAGTAATCATAAATTATTTGTTGATTTCTGTCAATAAAAAAGACACTATGAATTTGAATTAACAAAAAAAGAAGTTTCATATCGAAACTTCTTTTTTCATCATACTTTTGCTATTATTGCCACTTAACTTCCAAAATCTCATACGATTTTTTGCCGTTTGGTGCCAAATATTCGGCAACATCTCCTATTTCTTTACCAATCAGAGCTTTTGCCAACGGTGACGATAATGAAATTTTATGCTTTTCGATGTCTGCTTCATAGTCACCGACAATTTGGTATTCACTTTCTTCATCGGTATCGGTATTCGCAACCAGTACGGTTGCGCCGAATCGAACAACATCACCGTTCATTGAAGCCGGATCTATTACTTGAGCGCGACTGATAACGGCTTCCAGCTCTTGGATACGACCTTCGTTAAAAGCCTGTTTTTCCTTAGCAGCAGAATATTCGGCATTTTCCGACAAATCGCCTTTAGCGCGAGCTTCGGCAATCTCGGCAATAATATTCGGGCGTTCTTCGCCTTTGCGTCTTTTCAATTCTTGTTCCAATTGTTCATAACCGAACTTTGTCAGCGGAAACTTATCCATTCTTTCCTCCCTTATTTTCAAATAAAAAACCCCTATAAAAATATATAGGACTTTTTACAAAGTTAGAAAAATCCGACTGTAAAATATCACTATTTTACAGCCGTCTTTTTATGTATCATTTGTTTGTACTATAATACGAATAAATTTTAAATCAAGCCCTTTTACAAACTTTATTCACTTTATCCGTCAGGATTGCGCCGCTTATTTTTTCTTATTTTTTGTGCCGCTGAACAGTTTTATTGTGTTACCGCCTGATTTTGTTTTTTTGACTTTAGGCTCATCTTTTTTCGGAGTTTTCGGTTCGTACTTTTTCGGTCCGGCTTTTAAAACCGAGTGTTTCGGTTTGTACTTTTTCGGTCCGGCCTTTAAAACCGAGTGTTTCGGTTCATACTTTTTCGGTCCGGCTTTTAAAACCGAGTGTTTCGGCTCATACTTTTTCGGGGATTTTGCAGGCTTGATATCATGCTTAGCCGGCTTCGGTTTCTTTACCTTGTGAGATTCCTTGCGATAAAAATGCGAATCGTAGTGATGAATGTGACTGGATCGGCTCTGACGGGCATAATAGTTCGGATGTACGCCGGTATCAACGTAGTAACAACCGCTTAAGCACATTATTGCAATAAATGCAGCCAAAATTTTTTTCATAGTTCTTTATCCTTATGTATCAGTGTTTACCGTGATGATGGCCTCCGGAGTGTCCGCGATGTCCGTTATGGTGCGGCGGCTTGTGGTGCGGCGCATGGTGGTGCGGCGGCGTATGATAATACCGCGGATGATAATGCGAATGATGATATACAGGTATCGGTATAAACGGACTATCGTAATAAATAATATCCGGACCGTTGTCAACATAGACAACAGATGGCTGTGTTTCATAATAAACGGCCGCCGGCTGCTGAACCGTATATGTTGCCGTGCTGTCGGTCGTATAATATGTTTGTGTTGCGGCAGGTTGCGTATAGTATACCTCTTCTGCCGGAACGGCATAATAGCATCCGCCAAGCATCGGTAATATCACTAATAAATATATTTTTTTCATTTTTCATCTCCTTTGGCTGCATTGTGCCCTATTTTTTTTGATATGTAAATATAAAATATATACATTCAGGTATGTATATTTAATTTTTATATATTTTTTTTGAAAATTCTGCTTGACATTTAGTATATATTATGTAAAAAAGTCTTCGTATTTGCTTTTGTTGTCTCGGTTATATTTTGGTAAAACTCCGCAACAGTTCAAAATATAATGAGTATGTAGATACTGGAGAGGTGGCAGAGTGGTTTAATGCAGCGGTCTTGGAATCGTAGCGTAGCGCAGATGGCGAACGAGAAAATTCCTTGAATTTGCGAGTTGAGCCTAAATCGTCGATAAAACGATAGTTTTATTCGGTTTTCTCACCGGTCTTTACGTTGAAAAAAGCGATGGAGAGGTGGCAGAGTGGTTTAATGCAGCGGTCTTGAAAACCGTCGTGGGAGCGATCCCACCCAGAGTTCGAATCTCTGCCTCTCCGCCAATTGTTGTTAAAAGGTGCCTGAAACAGGCACTTTTTTTTATTTGAAAAACGAACTCCGGGGGAAGAGTTCGACTACAAGCGAAAGGCGGGCTTCAGAACGCCGGTGAGCGATAGCGAATGAGCGCAGTGAACGAAGCAAACATTGTTTGCGAAGTAATCTCTGCCTCTTAAGCCAATTGTTGTTAAAAGGTGCCTGAAACAGGCACTTTTTTTTATTTGAAAAACG
>CAMVHF010000085.1 GCA_947167235.1 uncultured Alphaproteobacteria bacterium | reverse complement strand
CACTGTCTTGCAGCACTTCCATAATTTGCAACTTAGTCAATTTGTGACTGTGTTTTGCAAGAGCAATAATACTTTTATCCATAAACAGATATATTAATAATGATTAAATTGGACGAATTGTACAATATATTCGTATCAAAGTCAACATATTACAAAAGTAAAAGCGGCGTACCTAAGTACCTCCGCTTTTGCTATACATGGGAATCAAACGGGCGCTTTCCATCGGAGCAGGATGAGATTTCCTGCTGAATGTAAATATCGACGGGCTCCGTTCCAAACACAGCTTGCCTTCGTCATCGCTTACGAGCTTGTAATACATATCGTTTTTCTTGAAAATCGTGCCGACCGGCAATTCTTCTCTGACAAACACATTCAGATTCTTATTCTCTTGTAACCAGTGACTGTCATCATCAAAAACGTTAATGTAATTACATTCATCCTCGTAGGCAACGCCCCAACAAGTCAGCGCATACTTCAACGTGTTATTTTCCACAATAGAAAATTTTACCAAGAACACGTTAATGGGAATCTTCGGCTTATCTGTCGAATTGTAATCCAGAGATTTAACAACATCTTGTGTCGGAAATATTTTCATTAACCGGATGGACATATTGCCGTTAGGCGCTCCGTACAAGAAGTACGCATTGTCATTATAGCAAAAAATATCCTTATCGGGTTCGATAATTTTTGTAGACACGGCTTCGCCCAAATCATCATCACCGTCTTCGGTATATTCGTGAAATGCACGAACATACGAATCGATACCGTTTTGAACCGAAACCGGATCCATCCACACAATATGATGTATTCCAGCCTTACTTACCAAATGCACCAGCACCGCATTTTCGCAGTCCAAGAGCACGTTGGCATGCGCTTTGCAATAAACCAGACATAACTCGTCAGCCTGACGAGAACATGTCACAAGATCTAATAGTGCCATAATCTGTATCTATTTAATTAGTAATCTGACACTGATTATACGTTTACTTTATTTTTTTGTCAATATTTTTATTCTTCCGTACCGCACGGAATAACTTCGTTATATCCCGAATGAAGTCTTTCTTCCATAGATGAATTATCGGCTTCGTTTTTACAATAGCCTTCTTTAAACCAACCTTTTTTATAAGTCATTTTACCGACCAATGCGCCGTTGATATCATATTGTTCCAGGCGCCCGTTAAGAGCCCCGTCTTTATAATGAGCCACCACTTCGACATTACCGTTGGCGTAATATGACACCGCCTCTCCGTCGCGCACACCTTTTTGATATTCGATACGATGCAATAATGTTCCTTGTTGGTTAAAAACGTTTGTTACGCCGGTTTGATATCCGTCCACATACGTTTCATAAGCCACGCGATCATCATAGGTACTGACTATCCGACCGTTAATACCCTTACCGTGCCGATTTTGGCAAAACTTACGCGTCCGCCGCATATAACACGAATACTGGTCCGGCATATAAATTCGGTTGCTCGGTATGGTAATTTTATACGGCAAATAAATTTTTTTAGGCTCGGTTAATTTTGTAATCGGCTCGTTAATATAAGCCGATGCCTCAAATGTAAGCAAACACAATCCTAACAACAGAACATATTTTTTCATTGTTTTTCCTCTGTGACCAGCATAGCAAGAATCAATATTTTTGCAAGCCGATAATTTATGTTGCAGCTTAAATTATATCTGCTATGCTGATGACAATAACTCAAGCTTAAGGATATATCATTATCATGTTTTTCAATTTATTTAATTTTGATCCGAAACCGTTTAACCAAGGTTGGTTACCGGCCAAAGACGGTCATAAAGTCTACTTTTTGCAATACGGGAATCCGAACGGTATACCGGTTCTGTCATTCCATGGCGGTCCGGGCGGCAGGTCGCGTCCAAAATATGCAAAGTTATTCAATTTAAAAAAATATCATTTTATACAATTTGATCAGCGCGGCGGCGGTATGTCGGAATATAAAAATTTATGCGAACACAATACCACAAGCGATTTAATTGCCGATGCCAAACGTCTGCTTAATTATTTAAAAATTAAAACACCTATTATCGTTCATGGTTGCTCGTGGGGTTCGACCATGGCTCTTTTATTTGCCGAAGCATATCCGAAACTCGTGCAAAAAATCATTGTCCATTCAGTTTTTTTGGCGCGCCCCGAAGATGCCGACTGGGTTAATAAAGACAGCGAACGTTTTTATCCGGATTTATGGTACGAAATGCGGCAAAAAATAAGTAATAAAGATTTATCAAAAGAGAACATGCGTTTGCTTTTTTCCGCCAATGAAGCCGATAATTTAAAAGCACTTTCTTATCTTGGCAGTTATGAATATAAACTCGGACAGATTGATCCTAAATTTGAGCTTTTGACAGAGGTTAATGAAAAATTTTTAACTTCATCGCGTATTTATTTTCACTATGTTAATAATAAGTTCTTTATAACCGACAATCAAATCCTTGACAATATCGCAAAAATAAAAGATATTCCGACTTTGATTGTGCATAATCGTATGGATTTTTGCTGTATGGTCAAACAAGCTTGGGATTTGCATCAGGCCATGCCGAATTCCGTTTTGAAAATCAATGCCGGATACGGACATTCATCGCCACAACTTTTAAAACTTGTCAAAACCATGCTTAAAGAGTTTTTACAGAGGGAATAATGTATTACAGTTTATTTGAAATTTTTGCCGTCGGTATCGGTCCGTCAAGTTCTCATACCGTCGGTCCGATGAAAGCCGCTCACCGCTTTGTACAGAATTTAGCTGAGCAAAATAAACTGGAGCAAACAACCAAACTGATGGCATATTTGTACGGTTCTTTAGCCCTGACCGGTGTCGGTCACGGTACACTTAATGCCATTGCTTACGGCTTTATGGGCTTAAATGCCGAAGATATCACGCCGGATAAAAACTATATACAAGAAATTAAAGACAGCGGCGAGTTATGCCTTAATGTGCATCACTTTATTGCTTTTTCATTTGATAAAAACATTGTTTTGGAAAAGAAAATCACTTTGCCGGAGCACTCCAACGGGATGAAATTTATTGCCTATGACAGCCAAGACAATATTTTGGCGGAAGAGACCTATTTCTCGGTCGGCGGCGGCACAATTGCCCGACAAGATGAAATATCTCGGCGTATTGACCGCGCACCGTATAATGTACCGTTCCAGTTCAATTCGTGCAGTGAATTAATGAATTTGTGTGACCAAAATAAACTCTCTATCGCCGAAGTTGTCTTACAAAACGAAAAAACTATTTCTCCGAAACGTACGGCCGTTATTACCAATATTTTGAAACTTGCACATATTATGGAAGAAAATATTGATGTCGGTATGCAAAAAAGCGGCGAGCTTCCGGGCGGATTAAAGGTCAAACGCCATGCCAAAGAGATGTATGAACGTCTGAAAGATCGTTTTGAACACAACTCAACCGATTCTTTGACCGCACTCGATTGGATTAATATTTGGGCATTCGCCGTTGCCGAAGAAAATGCCGCCGGCGGCCGTATGATTACCGCTCCGACAATGGGTTCAGCCGGCATTATCCCGGCAGTGTTGCGTTATATGAAACGCTATGGCAAATTCCATAATGAAACCGAAGTTAAAAATGCCACCGTTATCTTTATGGCTACGGCTGCGGCTATTTGCAGTTTGTATAGGTCAAATGCCTCCATATCCGGCGCTGAAGTCGGCTGTCAAGGTGAAGTCGGCGTTGCCTGTTCAATGGCTGCTGCCGGCTTGGTTGCGGCCTACGGCGGCAATAACCGACAAATCGAAAATGCGGCCGAAATTGCCATGGAACATAACTTAGGCTTAACCTGCGATCCGATTTGCGGACTGGTACAGGTTCCGTGTATCGAGCGTAATGCCATGGGTGCAATTAAAGCCGTTAATGCGGCACGTCTGGCTTTGCAAAATACCGGTAAACATATTGTCAGCTTGGACAGCATTATCAAAACCATGTACGAAACCGGCTTAAGCCTTAATCAGGATTACAAGGAAACATCTTTGGCCGGTATTGCTAAAAACGCGCTGAGTTGTTAAAGTTTATTCAAATGTATCGATACAAAAAACCCCGCTTTTTCAAGCGGAGTTTTTTATTCTTTATGTTATTCTTCAGGCGTTTCTTCTTCAACCGGCTTTTCGATATCGGCCTTCACTTTCGGATCATTCATCAAGCGATTAATCTTTTCGGCCTCATCAAACGTATCATCAACACGGAAGTTGATTTCCGGCGTAAAACGCAATTTCAGTTTGTCGGCAACCAACTTTTTGAAAATCCACTTTTCAGCCGTCAGTTGTTCAATCACAACGCCTAAATTTTTGCCGTTCAGCGTGGTTAAATAAACCGTAGCATACTTCAGATCCGGCGACATAATCACTTGCGTTATTGTAATAAACGCATTTGAAATTTCCGGACTGCGAGCCTCACCGTTTTCTAAAGCGGTGGCAATAACTTTGCGAACTTCCTGACCGACACGCAACTGTCTGTTTGATAGTTTCTCTGCCATATCATTTTCCTTTCAAAATTACAAAGTTTTTGCGATTTCTTCAACCTCGTAACATTCGATGGCATCATTAACCTGAATATCACTATAGTTTTCAAAACTCATACCGCACTCGTAACCCTCTTTAACCTCTTTAACGTCATCTTTATAACGTTTAAGCTGACCGAGATTACCATCGTGAATAACCACGTTATCGCGCAACAATCTGACTTTGGCACCGCGTTTAACCATACCTTCGGTAACCATACAACCGGCAACTTTACCGACACCGGTAATATTGAATACGCTGCGGATTTGCGCATAACCCAAAATCTTTTCGCGAAGTTCAGGGGTTAACATACCTTCGAGGGCTTTCTTGACATCGTCAACCACATCATAAATAATCGAATAGTAGCGAATGTCAATGCCGTCACGATGTGCCATATCACGAGCTTGCGCATTGGCACGAACGTTAAAGCCGATCACAAACGCATCGGAAGCTTTAGCCAGCGTAATATCGGATTCCGAAATACCGCCGACGGCAGAGTGCAAAATCTGAACACTGACTTCATCATTGGATAATTTCTTCAATGAGCCTTCCAAAGCCTCGATCGAACCTTGAACATCGGCTTTGATAATCACGCCTAAGTGCTTGGATTCACCGGACTTAATCTTATCCATCATCTGTTCCATAGCTGACTTAGCGCTCTTAACCAACTTGGCGTCACGTTCTTTACGGATACGATATCCGGTAACTTCACGGGCTTGAGCTTCATCTTTAGCCACAACAAAGCTGTCACCGGCCATCGGGGTTCCTTGTAAACCTATAACCTCAACCGGTGTTGCAGGTCCGGCTTCCATAACCTTTTTACCGTGTTCATTGAACATGGCACGAACGCGTCCCCACTCCTTACCGGCAATTAAAATATCGCCGATCCGGAGGGTACCTTTTTGTACCAAAACGGTTGCAACCGAACCGCGACCTTTTTCCATTTTGGCTTCGACAACCGCACCGTCGGCAATTCGGTTAGGGTTAGCTTTCAAATCCAGCATTTCAGCCTGGAGTAAAATGGCATCAACCAATTTATCGATGTTAATGCGCTTTTTCGCCGAAATCTCGGCACACAAGCATTCACCGCCCATTTCTTCGACACCGATGCCATATTGCAACAATTCGGTCTTAATATGCATCGGATCGGCTCCCGGCAAATCAATCTTATTAATAGCCACAACAATAGGAACCGAGGCAGCCTGTGCGTGACGAATAGCCTCTACCGTTTGCGGCATAACACCGTCATTAGCGGCCACAACCAGCACAACGATATCGGTTACTTTGGCACCGCGGGCGCGCATTTCCGAAAAGGCTTCGTGGCCCGGTGTATCAATAAAGGTAATCTTTTGTCCGCCGGCAACCGTGATTTGGTAAGCACCGATGTGTTGGGTAATACCGCCGGCTTCGTGTGCCACAACGTTGGTTTCACGCAAAGCATCCAAAAGTGATGTTTTACCGTGGTCAACGTGTCCCATAACCGTTACAATCGGCGCACGCGGTAACAATTGCTCTTGCGTATCTTCCGGACCGAACAAACCTTCTTCAACATCGCTGTCGGCTACGCGTTTAACCTTGTGTCCCATATCTTCGACGATAATCTGCGCCGTATCGGCATCAATCGGTTGGTTAATGGTCGCCATAACGCCCATAGACATCAAGCGTTTAATAACATCAGTGCTTTTTTCGGCCATACGATTTGCCAATTCCTGAACCGTAATGGTTTCCGGAATAATAACTTCTTTAATAACC
>CAMVHF010000084.1 GCA_947167235.1 uncultured Alphaproteobacteria bacterium | reverse complement strand
TTCTTTGGTAAATGTACTCAATGCATTATCGGCAATTTCCATACGTTTTTTACCTTCAAAGCTAAACGGCTTGGTTACGACACCTACAGTCAAAATGCCTTTTTCTTTGGCAATATGTGCAACAACCGGTGCCGCACCCGAACCGGTTCCGCCACCCATACCGGCGGTAATAAATACCATATTAACACCTTCTAAGGCTTCAGCAATTTTATCTTTGGCTTCTTCGGCAGCCATTTTTCCGATTTCAGGACGTGCACCTGCTCCCAAGCCTTGCGTTATTTCAAGGCCGAGCTGAATTTTTTGACTTGCAGTCGAATGAGCTAAAGCCTGCGCATCTGTATTAGCGACGATAAAATCAACGCCTTCCAAATTTTGTGAAATCATGTTATTGACGGCATTTCCGCCGCCGCCACCGACGCCGACTACGGCAATACGAGGTTTTAAGTATGATACTGCAGTATCCGCAACACCTAAATTTATTGACATTTATTCATTCTCCTGCTGATAAAATTTTCTCATTATTGAATGCAGTTTAAATGAAATAAATTAAGTTTTAGTTACCAACTTTAAGAATTCTGCCGTATCCAGTTAAATATTTTAGCTATTTTGCTGCCGTCACCGCCGGAATGGCTGACAATTTTGGCCGGTTTACGTTCGGTATTGTTGGTGGCAAACAAAAGCATGCCCAATGCCGTTGAAAAAATCGGATTATTATGCAGTTTTTCCGGAATTCCGGCAATATTGCGCGGTCCGCCCAAACGAACTTGTTTATCCAAGATTAAATTGGCAACATCACCGATTCCCGGTAATTGACTGCAACCGCCGGTTAAAACGACTCGATGGTTTTGCTTATTTTTCAAACCGTGAGCATCCAACTTGCGGGAAACAAGTTCAAATATTTCTTCGACTCGCGGCGAAATTATCCGGATTAAATCCGAGCGGTGCATTTGCCGAATCGAGCTGTCATCTTCCTCACCAAGCGGATACACATTAATTGTCTCATATTGATCGTGCGAAACGCCGAAAGCGCAACCGCAACGAATCTTTAAATCTTCGGCGTGTTCAAACGAAGTCGTCAAACCTTGCGTAATATCACGGGTAATATTAATACCGCCGACCGGTATGGTCGAAAAGGCGACCGGATAACCGCTTTTAAATGTCGCAATACTGGTTGTTCCGCCGCCGATATCGACAATCGTCGCGCCGTATTCGCGTTCATCTTCGACTAAACAAGCCATACCCGACGCATAAGCCGTTAAAACCCTGTTTTCAATTCCCAAATGAGCGGCTTCAACCACCGATGATAAATTACGATACTGAATATGCGGATACATCCCGAGCAAAATATTAACGGTCAATTCCTCACCGTACAGGTTCATCGGATCTTTAACTTCTTCACCGCCGTCTATACGATAATTGGTAAACAGACAATGGATAAGTTCGTTATTTTCGACATTAACTTTGCCGACACCTTTGGATTGTAATTTATTCAAATCGACATCGCTTATGGCTCGATTTTTCCTTAATGCAATCGAGGCACTGCGTAATGTGCTGACAGTTTTATCGCCCGAAACGTTTAAGATAACGCTGTCGATACGTTCATTAGCCTTTTGTTCGGCATCTTCAACGGCATTGCAAACCGAAATCGTTGCCTGATTAATATCGGTAATCACGCCGTTTTTAATACCGTTAGAGGCATTATAACCGTATCCGACAATTTTGATTTTCTTGTCTTTGTTAACATGGGCTATGATACAACACACTTTGGATGAGCCAATATCCAGAGCAGCAATCGTAGAGCGATTCAACTTGATTTCCTCAATTTTTTATAAATTAGCGCTATTAAATTATTTGTTGTTATCTTCGTTATTGATGCGAACGATAACTTTATTTTTTAACCTTAAATCAATAAAGGTTAATTTTCGCTTAAGAATTCCACGGGTTTTATCCAACTTAACCAATTTTTTCCAAGCCGCTTCAAAATTATCTTCCGGCATTTTAACGGTTACGCCGTTTTCGACATCATCAAAGATTAAATTCCAACGACGGTTTGAAATAAAATTGGCGGCTTTCAGGCGTGATGCCAATTCTTTATCTTTTTCGATTACCTTCAGTAAATCATTAAAATGTTCCGGTGCGCCTTCACCGATAATTTGCAAAAGGTTGCGCTCCGGTACATACTCGCTTTCAATAATTTTACCGTCTTCGTCAATCGGAAAGAATTCATTTTTGTATTGCCAAATGGATTTTACGGTCTTTTCTTTAATACTGATTTGAATAACATTCGGGAAATAGCGACGCGAAACAACGGCTTCTTTTACCCACGGCAGCATTTTGACCTTGGCACAAATATCTTTCAAATCAATTTCCAAAATATTATCGCCGCGTTTCAATTCGACGGCTTGCAAAACGGCCTCTTTGGTTGTTTTTTCGCGTCCCTCCAGCGTGACATCATCCAAACCCCAACCGACGGTTGCCGTTTTATGATATAACTCCGTCAACAGCGAATCGATTTGTTTACCGACAAGATTATGACGAACCGTAATAACACCGAGTGTTATAGCCCAAACCGTTCCGAGCAACAGCATATTACCGATCAAGCGATACGGCCATATTACGTTTTCATATATTCTGTTATCCGTAACCAAAATTCTACTCCTGTCCGATAATTTTGATTTCCCATTCTAAATCGACGCCTGTTTTTTCTTTAACAGCAGCAATGATATTGCGGCCTAATTTTTCGATATCCGCAGCTGTTGCGGTATTATCCGCCTGCAAAAAATTACAATGTTGTGCCGACATCCGTGCCCCGCCGACAACCATATCCGCACCGCCGGAATTTTTAATCAGTTCCCAAGCTCGATACCCTTCGGGATTTTTAAATGTCGAGCCTGCCGTGCGGATTCCCTGCGGTTGGTGTGTTTGACGGTATTCGTCATTAGCTTGAATTTGCTTACGAACTTCTTGAGCATCTTTCTTTTCAAATTGCAGACAAACTTCAAGAACAATCCAATCGGCCGGAAAATCACTGTGACGATATCCGAAATTAAAATCTTTGCAATCGGCTTCAAAAATATCACCTTTTCCATTGATAACGGTTGCCTTTTTAAGCACTGTCGACAAATCCGAACCGAAGCAACCGGCGTTACTGCGCAACATGCCGCCGAGGCTCCCCGGAATCGAGCACAAAAATTCCAAACCGCCCAGACCGTTTTCGGCAACAACTTTTTTTAGAGCCGAATTCATCATACCGGCACCGCAATAAAATTATCGTTTTGCAATTTGATAACCGCTCCGCATATACCGCCGTCACGCACCAAAAGGTTCGAGCCGCCGCCCAAAGTGAATACGGATAATCCGTCCGGTTTGTTTTGCAAAAAGAATTGCAAATCTTCTTTGTCTTGCGGGAAAAATATAACATCGGCCGGTCCGCCGACTTTGAGCCATACATATTTGCTTAAAGGCTCGGAAAACTTATATTCGCCTCTGACCTTTGGTAATTTTACCGATAACTCGTTTTTTTCAGTCATTATCCCATATCCTTATCTTCAGACGCCGTATTCTGGCGGGTTATGGCCAATAACATTCCGACTTCAATTGCGCTGGCCAACAACGAAGAACCGCCGTACGATATAAACGGTAATGTCATACCTTTTGTCGGAATAACGTGCAACGATGAAGCCATGTTTACAAATGCCTGTAAACCGAGTGACGCAGCTAATCCGACCTCGGCATACATAACAAACAGATTGGTTTCTCTAAGCGATACGCGCAATGCAAATAATGTTATGATTATAAGGCACATCCACAAACCGTATTCTTCACCGGCAACCGCAAAAATAAAATCGGTATGAGCGTCCGGAATCAGCAATTTAACCGTTCCCTCACCCGGTCCCTGCCCGACCAGATTACCGTGCTGGAATGCCTCCATGGCTCGATCAATTTGGTAACTGGTTTCGTTGCTGCCATACAAAAATTGATCAACACGAGCGTGGAAATGCGGAAAAGTAAAATACAATACAAATAAAGAGGCAATACCCGCACCTGCAAGTACAACCACCAATAAAAGCGGTAAACCTGCCAAAAACAGTTGTAAACCGAATACGGCGGTAATCAACAATGTCATACCGACATCAGGTTGTAATAATAACAAGCCGGCCACCATACCATAAAGTGCCAGAGATACCCACGAACCCGGAAAATAATCGTATTTTTTACCGACATCCAACAGCCAAGCCGTCACCACAATAAAAATCGGTTTGATAAACTCCGAAGCCTGTATCGAAATACCGCAAAGGCTTATCCAACGTTTTGCACCTTTTACTTCATAGCCGAAGAACAGTGTTAAAATCAATAGGCCGACCAATACGGCAAAACCGGCTATTGAAATCCGGCGAATTGTTTTCAAACGAAACAGTGACAATATCAAAATCGTCACGATTGAAATTCCGACATATACCAATTGTTTACGGACAAATAAATAATCGTCTCCGCCAATTCGGCGAGCCACGGCCGGACTGGCCGTAATATCCAAAATCACGCCCAGAGCGATTAAAATCAGTGACGCGATTAAAATAATCTTATCAACTGTCCATAACCACTTTGATAAAGCCCCATGACTCTGACGTGAGAAATTAACCATTTTCTGCCCCGCTTAAATAAAAATCAACGATCCGATTGCGGCCAATGCCAATGCCGTTGCCCAAAAACTTAAAACGACTTTTTTCTCGGACCAACCGAGTTGTTCAAAATGGTGATGGATCGGCGCCATCTTAAAGAAGCGTTTTCCGGTTGATTTGAAATAAACAACTTGAATAATAACCGAAATAGTTTCCATAACAAACACACCGCCGACAAATGCCAACATTATTTCGTGTTTGGTCATAATGGCAACCGCACCTAAAATCGCGCCCAGCGGCAGCGATCCGGTATCACCCATAAATACTTTGGCTTTAGGCTTGTTAAAATATAAGAAACCGCAACAGGAGCCGAGCAGTGATGCGCATACGACCGTCATTTCGCCACAACGCGGAATAAACAGCATGTGATGATCAACTGCCGTATGTAATCCGCAATAATAAGCAACAACGGCAAAAAACGCAAACGAGATAATCAATAAACCGGTTGCCAAACCATCCAAACCGTCACTTAAATTAACGCCGTTTGATGCACCCGACATTACAACCACCGCAAACGGCACATAAAGCCACGACAAATTCAAGAAAAACTGATGAAAATACGGCATAGTCAATACCGTATTAATGCCGCGCGGCGTTGCCGCCGTGATAATACTGGCGGCAATCAATGCCGTTAAAAACTGCATAAATAATTTGGTTTGCGCCGTCATGGCGTTTGAATTCTGACGTTTAATTTTCCAGTAATCATCCACAAAACCGGTCAGACCGTACATAATCAAAATAAACAGGCTCACCCAGACAAAGTGATACCGTATATTGGCATACAGCAGAATCGAAACAATAGATGTTCCCAAAATCAGCAGTCCGCCCATTGTCGGCGTACCTTTTTTGGTTTTAAGATGGCTTTTCGGACCATCTTCACGAATCGGCTGTCCTTTTTTCTGATGCCGATGCAAATAATTAATCAGCGGATTACCGCAGATTAAGCTCAAAATTAATGCGGTTACAAAAGCTAAACCGGCACGTCCGAGAACGGACAAACCCAAATCAAAAAACGTTAACATTCAAGATATCTCCTTATATTTGGCGGTAGTTTAGTATAAATATCTAAAATAAATCTTAAAAAATCATAATTTGTATTTAAATTTACTGGAATTTTACTATTATCTTGGTATGCTAGGTTCAGAAAAGGAAAAAAACATGAGAAATTTATATTATCTGCTTGCCGTATCTTGTGCATATACCCTGATATCCGCACCTTCTTATGCCGAAGAAGATTTATTCGGTGAAGAAGAAGATTCTTTTTTAGCTCAACAAGTCGCTGAACCGGAAGTATCGGAAGAACAAAAAAATATACCGCTGTCAACTTTTTTAAGTACGCGTATTTCCGATGATGCTGCCAAAAACATCAATAAAGCCGAAAAAATATTCTGCTATACGGTTGACTACAAACCGGCCGATTATACCGGATATGAAATGGACGGTCTGGCTGTCAAAGGTGCATGCGGCGAATTATCCGATACCGGTAAACAGCTAATTCAAAATGCTTTATTGCATAATAACGGTGCTTTTTCGACTAATCAGGATGATTGTCAGGTTGTACCTAAAATTATGTTGCGCTACATTTACGGACCGGATCATACCGATGTATTGTTATCGGCACCGTGCTATTCTCTTACTTTTTTCCACGGCAGCGATATTATGTCAATTAATGCCGCACCGGGGGCGCAGATTATTGATAAAATC
>CAMVHF010000083.1 GCA_947167235.1 uncultured Alphaproteobacteria bacterium | reverse complement strand
TCCGGCTCGTCCCTCGTTCGAATCTCGAAAAGTATGTGTGGATACCAATAAAAAATGCACCCTTGAAAGGGTGCTTTTTTATTGGTGATCTATGGCGAGATTCGTCTTGCTTCAAGTTCTGCTTCGCATCACTTTCAGCTTCGGTCACTCGGTTGCGAATTTTTCGCTTCGGTTGCTGTCGCTGCCCTAGCTCAAAAGCAACCTTCGCCCGTCGTTAAAAATTGCTTCACCGGAGCAATTTTTTGTCTCCGGCTCGTCCCTCGTTCGAATCTCGAAAAGTATGTGTGGATACCAATAAAAAAGCACCCTTGAAAGGGTGCTTTTTTATTGGTGATCCCAACGAGATTCGAACTCGTGTTGCAGCCTTGAGAGGGCCGCGTCCTAGACCTCTAGACGATGGGACCGTTATTTAACTTCAACTTTTCTAACTTATTTTATTGTCGAATGCAAGACTTTTTTACAATAAAACCGCAGAATATGAGCTTGACATCAAAAACAGCCGGTGTTAAGCTCAAATCACTTTTGAGTAATTATGGTAAATTAGTAGGTAGATTATTGATTATATGGTTGGATTTGGTTCAAACAATGATGCAATCATCGGCCGAAAGTTGAAGTTATAAAAGAAAGTAATTGTCTGTTTGATTTATTTCAAGTTTCCCTGACAATTGAACAATTTTAACTCCAATGGAGACTGGAGCGCCATAAATGTGACGACTATGGCTATTAATTCTTCTTCCGCAAATGCGGAAACAAAAATGAAACCTGTCGAACAGGCCGTGTTTGATTTCTTTGAAATCATTATTGTGCTTAATCCTCTGTCAATGTTCCTTGTCAATCTGTTTGCACCTCATGCAGCAGTCAGTTATGTTTTCAGTAAAAAGAAAAGATGGTTGGAAAAGTTTTATGCCTTTTTGGCTAAAGCAATGCCCTACAAGTGGAATAACTATTGGATCGAACGTGTCGGTGTACAGAACTACTCGCCGAAAAGGCAAAAACTGTATTACAGATATTATGATAGCTCGGCGGAAACGCTGAAATTACTTGATAGGCAAGTAATTGAGGAAATCTTCTGGGAATATCGAGATGATTATGCGTTTATTGAACAAATCTGCTCGAACTATCGTCCTTCGGATGAGTTGCTTGCTAAGCTCTGTTGTGAAAGCGGTGTAAAGTATTTGTATCGCTTTATGCACTACGGGCCGTTTAACAAGTCTCAGACACTGTTCTTGATTCAGCAGGCAAAATCAGAGACAATGGCTCAATATCCGGATATCAGAACGGCTAATTTGCCGATATTGACTTTTTTGGCCGATTATCTCAAAAAGTTTGAGTCTGATGCCGAGATTGTAAGGGCTCTTTATGATTTCAACGATGGCGGTTATGGCGGTGAAGCAGCAGTTAAACGTTGGCATAATGCGGTTGATCACGCACTGATGATCAGAACACAGAAAACCGTTACGCTTGCCATAAGGAAGAAATTTGACGAGGCCAAATGGACTAATTTCTGCAAAGAGACGGATGTGATTTATCCCGAAGTGCAGATGTGTATGAACAGTGATCAGTATAAGATCTTCCACAACACAGGTCATCAGATGTCTGCCGAAGCCATTTTGTACTTTATGCAGAAAGTTGATTATCCGGTTTGTTTCCTTATTTTTAATTATGAGGATGAAATGGGACTTGTGACCGAAGATATCAAGAGAATTGTCAAATCCGACGACCAACTGTACAGCATTTATATCAGTTTGGTTAATGAGTAATTTAAACAGCCTTGACTATGTATAAAATAGTCGAGGCTGTTTGCTTTTCAGCTGCTTAATTTTAAAATAATGACACCGCTTATGATTAATAATGCGCCGGATAAGCGTAATATATCGGCACTGTCGTTGAAAAATAAAATGCCGACCGCAAAAGTAAATACGGTTCCCGTGCCTGACCAAATGGCATAAGCCGTACCGATCGGAATTTCTTTTTGTGCCAAATATAAAAAAATGCCGCTCAGCGTCATTGTAACAGCCGAAAATATAATCCACCATATTTTGACGGCCGATATGCTGGCAATTTTAAATCCGACCGGCCATCCGACTTCAAATATAGCGGCAATGAGTAAATATAACCAAGCCAATGAATACCTCCGAATTTTATATAAGCATGTTTTCAGATGTTTGAAGTCGGCAAAGGTCTTATTGACATATTTAAATAACAATGTTACACTGCCGCAAAATCATATAATTTAATTACATTTGTGTCACTCTAAAATAGTACTATTATGGGAAAAATCACACGTTCAGGAGCTATCGCGTATATCAGTGAATGTATGGAAAAGCGCGGTATTGTAATGCCTCTCGGGATATCGGCTCTCTCTGAAGACATGGATGTTCATGTTCTTTGGGACAGCTATGAGTATGTCGAAATGATCTACGGTGTGGAAAACGATCTTGGGTTTACCGCCGAAGATGAAGAATGGGGCAAAGTTGAGACACTCGGTGATTTTATCGATGTAATCACAAAGTACGTCTGATCGATCCGACGTTTAGTTTTGCCGAAAGCCATCCTTATGATAAAGGATGGCTTTTCTGTTTTAAAGGTTGCTTTTTAGGATATGTTTCTTTATATTAGACATCAAGTAATGCTGATTTTGTAAATTATTAACTTAACCATATATTATTTATGAAAACCAATTTAGATATCGCTTTCGGATTGCTGGATGCAATACAAAAGCTTGAGCTTTCGCCTTTTGAGGTTGAAACGCTGACCGTCGAGTGGTTGCGCCGTAATAAACTTTCGGCCGGAACCTTTTTTGCTCGGGAGATTGCTGATCGCACGTTGTTTGCCGATGATGCTCAGGAACATGAGATTTTATTCAAAAAAATCTTTGCCAATCTGGAAATCTTGGCGGCAAAATCGCCTTATATGGCTAATAATCGTCAGCATGCGGCCGAAGCTTTACTTAAAGCCGTGTATGCTTTGCCGTTACGCGAAAGTAATATCAAAGCTCTGACACAAAGTTGGATCAGACAGTATCCTTCGGCTCAAGATAATATTGGCGATAAGGCTCGGCTTGGTTGTATCGTGCAGGATTTATCGGCACAGATTGACAAATTGAAACCTTTGGCCGAGGTGTTGTCCGAGCCGGATGAAAGTACTTCGTAAGATACGTCGGAATTTAGCAAAAAAGCACCTTAATCGGTGCTTTTTTTTGTACCGGAAAAATTCTTTTTTGATGATACTTTGATTTGCATTGACTTTTTACTTTTATAAAAATAACCTTAAAAAAACGGATAATTTTGTATAGCGGAGGCAATGATGAATATGTGGAAATGGACTTTGATCTTGGTTGCAATGCTGTGGCCGATTAGAAATGTTACGGCTCAAGTTGTGACCGTTGTGGTAAATGAAGACGGCTCGCCGGTTGAAGCGCCAAGCAAGCAATCGCAAAATTTGGGTGTCGATAAAAGCAAAATTTCTGATACTAAGAGCCATTTCTCCGATAAAACCGACAGTGCCCGTTATACGGCCGATGACACGGATTTAATCTGGTCAATTAAATTATTGAAACGAACTTTTGAAAAGCAGAAAAATAACTTTGTCGTCTCGCCGTTATCCATATATTTTGCCACAGATTTGTTGGCTAACGGTGCGGCAGATGACAATTTGCAAGAAATTATGTCAGGTATTTTAACCGAAACGGCAGATTATAGTATTGATGATATTAATAACAGCCTTAAAAGGTATTTAAGCAAAATATCTTCGGCATTTGAAATAAATAATTCGATATGGGCCGACGATGTGAAATCTCAGTATTTGGATGTTGTTCAAAATATGTTGGGGGCTGATGTCAAAAGCCGGCCGGATTCCACAAAAGTTATTAATCAATGGGTTGAAGATAAAACACACGGACGTATTTTAAGTTTGCTTGATGTGCAAGAAACGGTCGAAGGGACGATTTATTTGGTAAACACAACCTATTTTAAGGATGATTGGGTTGTCGGGTTTGATAAAGATGTTACCAAGGAAGATGATTTTGATTCTTTTGACGGGCAAACGGATAAAGTCAATATGATGTATAAAAAAATGTCGGTTGAATATTACGAAGATGATGACATGCAAGCTATTCGCCTGCCGTATAAAAACGGTGATACAATTCAAATTTTCTTGCCTAAATCCGATATTGCCGATTTTATCAAGAATCTGGATGCGGAAAAATTAAAAATACCGTACAGATATAAAACAGTACATATTTATTTGCCGCGTTTTGAAATAGGATACACAAATGATAAATTGGTTGAAGATTTTCAATATTTCGGTTTACAGGCGGCTTTTGACGAACAAAGAATCGATTTGTTTCCGAAGTTGAGCAATATTCCGCATTATGTGGCGCAAATTGTGCATCAGGCCAATATCAAACTTGATGAAGAAGGAACGGTCGCCAGTGCGGCAACTGCAGTAGGAATGTTGAAGACCTCCGCTATTGCTCGTCCGGATAAAAATATATATTTCCGAGCCGATAAGCCGTTTGTTTTTATGATTGATAACGGTGCTTTTATAGGGGCTTATTTGAAAGGTCGACTTGATTAAACACGGATATTATATCTTAAACAAAAAGAGCCGTTTTTTCCGGCTCTTTTTGTTTTATTTAATAAAGTCTTACAGCCGCATCGGTTGCCCACTTAATAAAGTTTTCGGTGCTGTCGCCGGATTGCTCGGCCATAACATGTTTTAATCCCCATATAGCTTGATAGTCGACATTTTTAACACCTTGGAAATTTTGCAAAGCTAAAAATAAGTTTACTTCGGTAGCTAAAGATGTATCACCTTGGCTGAGACCTGTTCGGATACGCCAATATGGTGCAACTTTAGATGAGCGAAAACCCATATAAGAAGGCATTGTAAAATACAGCGGATTATACATGTCCACACGTTGACTGACTGTTCTGCCGAGCTTGTCCTGTTTTTTCATATCTGCTGAGAATTCTTTACCGTATGGCGTTTTCTCCATTACTTTGGCAGTGTGAGAATCAAAGTGCAGTCCTTTGCCGTCACCTAAGCCGAACAGGATATTATCAACCTGTGTGCGGCTGAGCGAATCAAATGCACCGATAGCACGAATTGCCGGTTTTAGGGTAACCATGAAATCATGGATATCGGATATTTTGGTGCGGCGAGCCTCATAGCTATATGTAATCCATTTCTTTTTTTCATTTAAGTGAGTGAGGTATTTATCTGGTGTCAAATATGAGCCGGCCAACTCCAGAGGCGCTACAACAGGTGTTCTCATTTTATCATCGGCAGCGACCAGATCTTCACTGGTAAATTTTTTGCCGGTTTGACGCTGATACATCTCTTTTTCTTCATAAGCATGGGAGATGTATGGAAAATGAGTTTCACGGATAAAAACATTAAGCGCTTCATTTATGATTGATTGAATATAGTCATAGTAGGTTCCCGCTTGATAAACGCCTTGATCGCCCTGTTGTAAAATCAAGGCGTGATTATTAAGCATAAAACCGGTGCGGTTTATATACTGGGCATACTCCTTGGTCAGGGAATCGGATATTTTTTGCTGTTCTTCTGTCATGTTTTCGCGCGTTTGACCGAAGTTCCATTCATAAGCTTCATTAGCTGTATCCGGATTTGTCAGCGGATTCCAAAGGGCAACGGCATAAATCGCATCGCTGGCTCTGCCTTCGATGGCTCCGATCTTCTGTAAATAAGGTGTATAAAGCGCGCTGTCACCGCTGGTTCCCAATATAGCAGCCAACCCTCCGCCGCTGCTGAAACCGGATACAATTATACCGTTTGTGTTTCCCGGAATTATATCTTGGTTGTGCCGAATATAGCGAATAGCAGCTTTTAAATCGGTTACACCGTATGGTGCGCCATGTTCGCGTCCGCGGCTGCCGGCATGTATATAAATAAAACCGGCGTGTGTGTAAGGAGTGTAATCAGCATATTCCGTCAGTGCCGGTTCGGCCTTAAACCCCGGCGCATTAATGGACATAATAAAAGCCGCAGCTTTGGAATTAAGGCGTCCGACACTGCTCATGTTTAAGTTTTTCTCTATGGAACAGGTATATGTTGTGTCGGCATTTTGAGAGCAATTCATGTATTTATCCGGAACAAAAAGAGCTAATTTTTCGTATTTGGTATCTTCCGGATAGCGACAATAGGTAATGCCTAACTGATAGTAAACTTTATCTTCTTTGTTGTATTGCCACTTATTCATGTTAATATGATCGGTAAAGTCATCGGCAATTGTCGGAGCAGTTTTGATATCGGCCTTTTTTTCCGGTTCGGCAGTGTTTGCCGTTTGGGCATTTTCATTTGTCTGTGGCTGAGCCGTAACTGTTTCGGTATTTTCAGAACTATCGGGTAAATCAAGCGCATAGGCTTGTCCGCACATAAATAAAGTAATTGCGTACATTAACCAAAATTTTTTGCTCATAACGAATCTCCCTAAAAATATTTTATGTTTAATCATAAGAAAATAGCTTTTTTAAGTCAAATATAAATTCGTATAGAGGTTAATTTTATGGAGATTTTCAAAAGTACAATTCCTATTGGAGCGGATGATGCGTTCGGGTGTTCGTTTCCCGCTCATCGCTAAAACCAAAAAAACTCCCTTTCGGGAGTTTCTATTGGAGCGGATGAGGGGA
>CAMVHF010000082.1 GCA_947167235.1 uncultured Alphaproteobacteria bacterium | reverse complement strand
TTCAAGTTCCGCCATCTGAAGCTCCCGCTCCTTAACTCTCTTATATCCGTGTTTTTGCGCAAGAAATGGATTTATTATCAAACGATTTGGCACTTGCGGACAGTCAAACTGCGGATTCTTCACAGGAAAGTTCTGCCGAAGAACAGTCTGAAGATAAAACATCTTCGTGGTTCGGTTTTATTACGCGCCCTTTATCCAGTTTATTTTCAAGTAACGAAGATGTAACGGTTGCATCAGCGGGGGACGCCGAAAAAAAAGAAACACCTTTGGAAAAAAGTACCCGTATGGCTGAAGACGGCAGTTTGGAAGATCAGATGGATTTAGCTTACATGTACTTATACGGCACCAACGGCGTCGCACAAGACTATGAAAAAGCATTCAAATATTACTCCATGGCCGCCAAGCAAGATGACCCTATTGCTCTCAATAACTTAGGAAGTTTATATTTCAACGGTATCGGTACCGAACGTAACATTAAAACGGCTTTAACACTGTTTGAGCGTGCCTCTGACTTAGGAAATGATAATGCTTCGATTAACTTAGGCTTTATTTTGCTCAAAGGCGGAACAAAAGATGCTAAACGTAACAAAAAAGCCATGGAATTATTCAAAAAAGCACAACAAGAAGGTAACAAAATTGCTCAGTTTATGGTCGGATACGCCTACTATGTGGGTTTTGTATTTCCGCAAGACTATGCAAAGGCCTTCCCTTTGATTCGTGCTTCGGCTACCGGCGAAGCACAAATTGACGAAGCCCAACTTATTCTGACCGACATGTACATTAAGGGTTATGGTACGACACAAAACTATCAATCGGCAGTAAACGCATTAAGACAAGCTTCGATTCAAGGAAATCTGGATGCCATTTTAAGTCTGGCAGACCACTATACGAGCGGTGATATCGGCATTAAAAATCCGATTATGGCGCATACACTTTATAACTTAGCCGCCGCCAATAACATCACTCAAGCAGCCAAAATCCGTGATGAACTTGGGAAAAAGCTCAGACCGGAAGAAATTGCACTGGCTCAAAAAAATGCCCAAGAATATAAGGCTCAGCCGTCCGAATTAACGACTTACATTCGACAAACATACGGTACCAGCCTGCGTTATTATATAGACAATAATATTTCTTTAGCGAAAGAAGCCGAATAATGACCATAAAAAATAAAAAGCGTTTTTTCAAGAAATTACTTTCATGGTCAGGCTTGTTTTTCTTTGCCTTGGCTGCATTTATGATATACAGACAGTTGGCAAAATATACACTGGAAGATATTAAAAATGCGATTGTCGCAATCCCGACCAAAAATATTTTATATGCATGCATTGCCTCATTTTGCGGTTATTTAGCTTTATCATCATACGACTTTTTAGCCTTAAGATACATTCAACACAAATTAGCCGCATGGAAATGGATGTTTGCCGGTTTCATCGGCTTTGCCGTCAGCAATAATGCCGGACACGCCGTTGTATCGGGCGGAGCCATTCGTTACCGCTTATATACACGTTGGCGCATACCGGCAACGGATATTGTTAAAATGGTGACTTTTTCCGGCTTCACCTATTTGGTTGCATGCTTCTTTTTAGTAATTATCGGTTACTTATTTTCACCTGAACACATATTATCATCGATGTCCTCGCGGTATGTCAATTGGACGGTTATGAACATTTCGATTGCCGGTTTGGCTTTTTATATGTGGGGCTGTATTTATTACAAAAAGCCGATTATTATCAAGGAAGTCGAGTTTGACACACCTTCATGGCAAATGGCAATTGCGCAAATTTTAATCGGCAGTGCCGATATTTTGATGGCTTCACTGGTTCTCTATTTTGCCATGGACAGCTATATAGATATCCCTTTCACAACCTTTATGGGCGCCTTCATCATTGCTCAGCTTCTCGGTATATACAGTCAGGTTCCGGGCGGATTGGGTGTCTTTGAATTGGTATTTACCAACCTGATGCCCGAAGATGAAAATCAGGCCAGTTTATTTGCCATATTGGTTGTATACCGCATTATATATTACTTATTACCGCTGGTTTTGTCCGGCATTGTTTTGTTTATATACGAATATCGTTTGGCTGAAGAAAAAAGCCTGCGAATACGTCTTTTAAAAAGAAAAAACAAACAAAGTTAAAAAATAATATTGACAATTTGATTTTTACAATGTAATAATCATTTTGCTTTGGCGGGGTAGCTCAGTTGGTTAGAGCAGCGGAATCATAATCCGCGTGTCGAGGGTTCGAGTCCCCCCCTCGCTACCATAACAAAAAAACGTCCCTAACGGGGCGTTTTTTTTGTATCTGCATATAAAGTTTTTTTATCGCTTCACTAGAACTGACAGTAAGCAAAATATACTGGTAAAAATAAAAAAAGCCATGTATAATAATTTCTGCAAAGCAAAAATTCATACAATTCATCGGAGAACGCTAATGACCAAATATTTTGTATTTCTATTATCTTTACTGTTGCCTTTATCGGTACAGGCCAAAATCACGGCTGAAGAATTAAACGAGGTATTACAGGAGCATCCAGAAATCGTAATCAATGCCATTGAAAAATATCAGAACAAACAAGCAGAAGATAAAGATGAAAAGCAAAAAGAAAGCCTTAAAAAAATGGATAAGGATCCCGATAACATTTCTGTCGGCAACGCAAATGCTGATATTGTATTGGTCGAATTCTTCGATTTTTCGTGCGGTTATTGCAAAAAGTTAGCTCCAAACATCAAAAATATCATACAAAAGAACCCTAACATCAAAGTGATATTTAAACCTGTCACATTTGTCAGCTCGATTTCACCGTATGCGGCAAAAGCTTCCGTTGCTGCCCATAATCAGGGCAAATTTTTAGAATTTTATGACAATGTTATGTTGATGAATAGCAGGATAAATGAAAAAGATATTGATAATATCGCCGAATCAATCGGTTTAGATATGAACCGTTATCGTGCAGATGTAAAATCTGATAAGACGGCAAAAATACTTTCCAATATCACCAATCTTGCACGTAAATTAGAGGTAACCGGTGTCCCTACTTTATTTTTAAACGGTAATGCAATTCATGTTTATACAGAAAGTGAAATTGAAGATGCTATCCGAGAGGCCAAACAATAGGATATTTCCGAGTATCAGCCTAAAAATTAAATTAAACATACCTATTCGTTAAAATTTAAGTTGATTTATCCGTACAACGGCTATAGATTAGGCCGGTATAGGGAAAAATGAAAATGAATTGGAAAAAATTTTTAACACTGACAACGATACTGACGGTTTTGTTTGCCGCTCCTGTTTATGCTGAAGATGATGATTCTTCGGTATTGGAAAGTTACAATCGGGCAATGTTTAACTTTAACTCCGCCGCGGATTACTATGTCATTAAACCGGCGGCCAAGGGTTATCGCGCCATAACGACCGAATTTATTCGTGAGCGCGTTCATAACTTTTTCGGTAACTTAAAAGAACCGGCCTCAATGATTAATCATACCTTGCAAGGAAATATTGTTGATTCCGGCAAATCGCTCGGACGCTTTGCCATCAACTCGACTCTGGGCTTGCTCGGAACTTTTGATGTTGCCGGCGGTTGGGGGCTCAAAAACAACGCAACCGGCTTTGATAAAACATTAGCCGCTTGGTGTGTGCCTGACGGTCCGTTTATCGTATTGCCTATCCTCGGTCCGAGCACACCGCGAGCGACTGTTGGTTTAGCCGCCGATACCACAGCTGATCCGTTATATTGGGCAGGTTACTATGCCCATTTCGGCAACGACTTGGAAAAATACAGTTTTTACTATGGTCTGAGTGCTCTCGGTTTTGTCAGCTTGCGTGAAGAAAAAATCGAATTTATCGATAAGCTGACCGAAAACTCCGTTGATGTATATAGCACCATAAAATCCGCTTATATTCAAAATCGCTTGAAAATCGGCTCTTGCGCTTCTAAAGACACTCAAACCGCTGATGCCAGCTATGATTTTGATTTTGAAGATGACGAATAATTTTTTGATAAATTGAAGGACGAAAACAATGAAAAAATTTTTTGCAATTATCTTTTCAACTTTATTATTTTTCAACACACAGGCAAATGCCGCTGTTGATGCCGACAAAGCGGAAAATTTTGTAAAAAGCGTCACACAGACCGGTATTGAAGAATTAATTAATACCGATGTTTCCGCCGCTGAAAAGAAAGAGCGTTTCACCAAATTATTCAATAAAGATTTAGACTTGGATACCATCGGCAAAAACGTTCTCGGCCGCTATTGGAAAACTGCCACACCGCAACAAAGAAAAGAGTTTATTGACGTATATCGCAAACTCAACATTCAAACATGGTCTGAACGTTTTGATGATTTCAAAGGTAAGCATTTTGAATTTATAGGTACCGAAAAATCAAATTCCGCCGATCAGATTTTCGTCGTTACCCAAGTGCCGATGGAAGAAGGAAAGCCTGCTTCGGTTAAATGGCGCGTTAAGGATGCAAACGGTGATTTACGCATTGTCGACATCATTATCGAAAACGTCAGTTTAACGCTTACCGCCCGCAGTGAATACACATCATACATTCAAAAGTCTCCGAACGGTATCGACGGCTTAATCAAAGACTTAAAAGCAAAGCTGAAATAAGCTCTCGGATATAAGCCAATTTATATATTGCATCTTTTGATTAAATCTGTTATATTATGCGCGAATGGAGAATAAAGAGAGTTGTTTAAATGATTGTCGACGGCAATAATACTAAACAAAGAAACATTTTAATCAACAAGTGCTTTTATCAGACAACCGTGAAACTGATGAAGTTTTTTGCCGACAAAGGCGACAGTGATTTTGCCAATAAAACGATTGAAGTGATTGCGGCATATCATGATATTGTTCAAAAGCTCAAAAAAAATAATTACAATCAAGATTATAATGACGCCTTTGAGACGATTGACGGCGCCATACGCAATGTAGCCAATAAAGTTTTTTATACTTACGGTGCTGACAGTTTTGATAAGGCTTACGATTCTTTCCGAGATTATAACTATGTGCAGACCGTCCGTAACCAGCTGCATAAAAAAAGTTCTTAACATATTTGTTAATTTTTTCCTGTTTGAGTTGCTTATTTACCGATAATATTTAATAATGCAATAAATTAACTATTAAGAGCGAGGTAATTATGACGCAAATTTCAGTTATAGGCTGCGGCCGTTGGGGCACATTTTTAGGCTGGTATGCCGCCAATTACGGCAAAACCGATACGGTTTTGATGTACGGTATGGCACAATCGCCTGACTATCAGCAATTACAAAACGAACGCAAAAACGATTATCTCACATTGAGCGATAATATGTCCGTAACCTCTGATATTACGGAAGCCTTAAAAAATGACTTTATCATCATATCAATCAGCTGCCAAAACTTACGCGTTTTAGCCAAACAGCTTAATCAGTATGATTTAACCGGTAAAACGTTTTTATTGGCGATGAAAGGTCTGGAAGAACCATCGGCCGAAATTCTGGTTGATGTCTTTTTAAGCGAAATCAAACAAGACATTCACGTTGCCACTTTAGGCGGTCCGGGACACGTTGAAGATTATTTGCGCGGTGTGCCTTCGGCTGCCGTTATCGACAGTTATGAACCGGAAACTCAAGAACGTGTTATCCGCTTTATGCAAAGTGATTTGATTCGTTTTTATGCCGGTACGGATATCATCGGTAATCAAGTCGGTGCGGCCTTAAAGAATGTTATCGGTTTGGCTGCCGGTATATTAGACGGCTTAAACTGGTATGGTTTGAAAGGTGCTTTAATGGCGCGCGCGCCGGTCGAGGTCGGTCGTTTAATTAAATTTAAGGGCGGAAACCCGATGTCGGTTTACGGCTTGGCGCATTTAGGCGACTATGAAGCCACACTTTTCTCCAAAAACAGCCACAACCGTATGTTTGGAGAAAGATTTGCCAAAGGTGAGCCTTATGACAAGCTTGCGGAAGGCGTAGACACGCTAAAAGCCGTAAAAGCGATAGCCGATAGGGAAAATATCGATATGCCTATCTGTCAAGCTTTATATCGCATTATTTTTGAAAAGGCCGATATCAAAGAAACGATTAAAAGTTTATTTGATCGACCGCTTAAAAAAGAATTTGAAAAATAACCGCAAATTATGTTTTTGAAAACGCCGCAACAAGCGGCGTTTTTTTTATATCAAACGGCCAAACAAACATCAAGCCGAAACTATTATTGGCATGGTCATTAAATACTATTTAAAATTCAGGGAACTATGTCATTTATAGTGATTTTACGGTAGAAATCACACATAATGTTTGATGGATTACATTTCATTAAATAAAACAAAATACTATTTTTTAAAAATAATAAAAATGTTATATATAAATTATAAAATAAGAATTATAATATTTTTAAACTTGACATTTATTATTTTCTGCGATAAAGTTTATCCTGAAATGGAGTGGTATTCATTTGCACAGAGTTATATTTTTAACCATATTAAGGAGAAAGGAGGCAAAATAATCAGTATCCATTTTGTAATAATTTAAATGTTTTCATGAAAGGATAAATCTTATGAATAAACCAAAATTAACAGGAGGAAAAAATGGATATATGGAAAAAATATAAATCACCGTTAGGTTATGAAACGGGGGAGAATAAAGTAGATACGTTTGGTGTTGATCACAGTCAGTTTTCGCTTCGTGATGAGATAGAGTATCAAACCGCACGGGCAGAACGTGAAAATCAACTCATACAAA
>CAMVHF010000081.1 GCA_947167235.1 uncultured Alphaproteobacteria bacterium | reverse complement strand
GTTCCATCCAGTCCATAGTAGCAGCACCATCGTGAACTTCACCGATTTTGTGGTTAACACCCGTATAGAACAAAATACGTTCCGTAGTAGTTGTTTTACCGGCATCAATATGAGCCATGATACCGATGTTTCTGTAGAGTTCCAATTTATGTGTTCTAGGCATTGTCTTTTCTCTCCTTGATTAGAACTTGTAGTGAGAGAATGCCTTATTGGCTTCTGCCATTCTATGCGTATCTTCGCGCTTCTTAACGGCAGCACCTTTATTAGCATATGCATCTAACAATTCGTTGGCAACTTTTTCCGTAGCGGTTGTTTCCGAACGTTTGTTGGCAGCGGCCAAAATCCAACGGATAGCCAAAGCCTGACGACGTTCAGGTCTAACTTCGCACGGAACTTGGTATGTTGCACCGCCTACACGGCGAGAACGAACTTCAACAACCGGCTTAACATTTTCCAAAGCGGTTGTGAATACTTCCAATGCATCTTGTTTAGTTTTAGCGGAGATAATATCGAAAGCCGAATAAACGATTTTCTCGGCAACGGCTTTTTTACCATCTTCCATAACGTTGTTAATAAACTTTGCAACTACCTTATTGCCGTATTTAGCATCAGGCAGCACTATTCTTTTTTCAGCACTATGACGACGTGACATTATTATATCTCCTATTTAGGTCTCTTAGCACCGTATAAAGAACGGCGTTGACGACGTTTAGAAACACCCTGCGTATCGAGGGTACCACGAATGATATGATAACGAACACCCGGCAAGTCTTTCACACGGCCTCCTCTAATCAGCACCACTGAGTGTTCTTGAAGATTGTGACCTTCACCAGGGATATAGCTGATTACTTCAAAGCCGTTTGTCAAACGAATACGTGCCACTTTACGCAAAGCTGAGTTTGGTTTTTTAGGGGTTGTTGTATAAACCCTTGTACAAACACCGCGTTTTTGTGGACAAGATTTCAAAGCTGGAACTTTGTTTCTCTTCACTTTTGGTGTTCGTGATTTACGAATTAACTGATTAATTGTAGGCATCACATTTTCCTTAAGTTATTAAATTTACACAAAACTAACGGCCAAATGCATACACATTTGGTCTTAGCTGTGGCGGATAATACCATAAAATTATAGAGAGTCAACAGATTTTTTTGATATTTTGCAAACTATACTCTGCCGCCCGATGATTTCTGTTGCATCTGAGCAAATGCAAGAGTTTGCTTACCGGCATAAGTATTGGTTTGTTGCGGATTAGTCGGCGCACGAGCCGTTGCGGCTTTGAAGCCCTCTCCCGAAATCAAATTATCACCCTGACGCAAAGCTTTTACAAAGGCGGCTTTGTCGTTGTTTGTCATTGCTGTGTAGGTTTGACCTTGCAGCGATTTTATCTGGGTTTGAGTTTTTTCCCCTTTCATCGCCGGTTCAACATACGGCATTAAATCTTGTTTATACTTTGCGGCCAATCCTTTTACCATAGCATCATATTGTGCCGGATTGCTGTTCGGTTGTGCTTTAAGAACATCATATTGTGCCTGCCAATCTCCGACAACTTTAGCGTACGTTGTCGGATCCTTTTCTTTCATATCCATACAGGCACCATATAATTTTTTATATGAATCGTTCTCCATAAACTTATCATATTGTTCGGATTTCATCGCCGGTTCGACATACGGCATTAAATCTTGCTTATAGGTTGCCAGGACATTATTAACGGCGTTTTCCGGATGCAACGGATCGGCGTTATATTGAGCTGTCCAATCACTGACGATTTTCGTATATTTTTCCGGTTCTCTGTTCATCATATCCGAACAGGCCGCCCGTAATTTAGCATCGGCGTTCGTTGCCACAAACTGATCATATTGAGCCGATTGTTCATTACTGATTGTCGGTTGTTGAATCTGCGGCTGAACAGTCTCCATCGTCGGTTGTTGAACCTGCGGTTGAGGTTGAGGCTGTGGTTGTTCTTGAATAATATGCGGCATTGTATAAGGCGTATATTGGAATACCTGCGGCTTATTATCTTGCTGTGTCTGCTGCATAGGCTGTTGCATCATCGGTTGTGATTGCTGAACCGGCTGTTGCATTGTTGCCGTTTGAGCCATCGGTTGCGCCTGCTGAGCCGTTTTTTCAGGTTGCTTTGCCGTTTCTTGAGATTGTTGCTGAGCCGGTTGTTGTAATTGATTTTGAGCTTTTATCATCGGTTCGACAAACGGCTGAAGTTCTTTTTTATACTTTGCCATAATCCCTTGAGCCACCGCATCTTTTTGTGTCGGATTTTTCTTAAATTCAGCGGTCCACTCATCCACCATTTTTTTACAACCGGCAGGATCTTTTTTCCAGTACTCCTGATAGATATTTCTCAGTGTTTTATCGGCATCTTTTTCAATAAACTTATCATAATCGTCCTTAGGATTTGCAAAATCATGAATTGACTTATATGTATCTGCTTTATCCAGACCCAATCGTGTCAGCGCGAAACTGTGAGTCGGATTGCTTTTATCGGCAATAACGGCCTTTGCCTTACCTTCTTTATCCAACACAATAATCGGACACAAATCAAGACTTTGCATTTTTTGCATTTGTCCCAAGTCTTCTTCATGTACGGATATGCTTTTCAACTCGCCTGCACTTACATGATCCGGTAATGTTACACCTTTGCCGAATTTAACATCTCCCTGTAAGGTCAAATTTTGAACGGATGACAAATCTATTCCGTTTACATCAGCATCTTTAATTTTGAGTTGATTAGGAAGTGTCACTGTTTCGGCCACATTAACTTTATCTTGCAATTCCAAATATTTGATATTACCTAAATTTGTATTTTCCGGAATATTCGAATCATGTAATGTTACACTGTCACCGCGGATATCTGCGGGCATTTTTTTGGCATTACCGATAGAGATATTGCCGTTCATCGTCATCACGGAAACGGCGCTTAAATCAACGTTTTCAGAAATTTCGGCATTCCGAACATTAAAATATTCGGGCAATCTGCTATTTTCATCAGCGTTTAATTTACCTTGAAAAGTAACCTTTTCACAGTAATGTAAATCAACATCTTTCAATGTCGCATCTTTTAATAAGAAATGCCCCGGCATATCGACCAAATCAGCATTATTGACCTCACCGGATAACATAACCGTATTTTTGACCATATTGCCTTGAATTCTGTTCATAACTTCGTCTTGCGTTACGCTGGAATAATTACTTTCACGCCGTTTATACGAATTCAAAACTTCACCTTTTTGCGCCGCCTCAAACATTGCGTTTCCGCGTTCAACCATTTTAGGATTTTCAAGACGATTTATCGGATCATGAACTTTGGCAAAGCTTTCCCATTCTTTAGAAATATAGCCGTTTTCATCCGCTATTTTCATAAATTTATCGCCGGCTTTGACATAAATGCCTTTAAGCTTATTTTGATGCGGTTCAATCATCGTTTCATAACTTTTTTCTTTGAACCCCTTTTGTCCGTTTTCTGCCTGATAATCATTAAAATACCGATTATCTTCCGACACTTCGTATTCATAAACAAAACCGTATCTCTCACCGTTCGGAGCATCAAAACCCCGACCATGTTCATTGGCATATTCTTGGGCAGAATTAAAATCAGGTGAAGCATAACCGAAATTTTTGCATTCTAATTTACTGAGTAGCGCGTGCCCCTGACTGCCGAGTGTGGCACCGCGCCATAAAGAATCCTTACTTTGCGCCTGAGTTATCATATCTCCTTTTGATAAACCCGAACTCTCAATTTCTGCCAGTTTTTTACTGATAAACGCCTCTGTCGACATGTTATAATTATCCGAAATATTTTTACATTCCGGGTTATCCTCCGACACTCTGCCGCCAAAATTATTTTCCCCTACCGCACATCTGGTTATGCCGTCTTTACTCATAGGATGAGCAAAACCGCGAACATGAACATCATTTTCTCTCAATACATCCAGAACATCCGCCATCATCTGCAGAGAATCTTCTGCCTTCATATACGGCAGTTGGATGCCGGTTTTGGTTACTAATATTTTAGAGGCATCCTCGGCATTATCTTCGGTAACCGCCGGAAAGCCGTTATCATTCAAAACTTGCATAACATGCTTAACAACTGTATCGTCTAATTCCAGCTGTTCTGCCGGCGCATTCGGACTAATCGGTAAATCATCGTTTTTAAGACTGAATGATACGGAACAAGGTTCGTCAAGTCCTTTAAAATGTCCGAAATAGCCTTCTTCTTTGTCAACATAAAGAAGTGATTTCAATTCTTCCTGATGGAACGATTTTTCGATTAAATCTTCTAAAAATGCTTCATCTATCATTACAGTCCCTCACCAGTCGCCTTAAAATTTAATAATTTGATGCAATATAGACATAAACTGTTCTTCCAATTCCGCTCTGTATTCCTGACATTGCTCGGCATTTTTTCCCATACTCTGTTGTTGTCTGAACCAAGCAATGTAATTTTTCAATTCAATCGCCGGTTTGCCGTCGAACCCCTCTTTTCTGTATCTGAAACCCAGTCCGGAATTATGCTGAGCCGCATATTTTTCCGAATCTATTTGCCAATTTGCTATAAAGTTTTTCAAATCTTCCATTTTTCGTTCTCTCAGACAGTTTTTTCTTTATCTTCAGCGATTTTGCAGAGATTTTTGTCATCTTTGCTACAATTAATCATATTTAACCAATGCAAATAAACGCAATTATATAAGAATATTGTAAATGATATCCTTATTTTTGTCAATTAATCTTTTATGAAATTTTGAAAGTCAAAGTGTTTTTTTCATCAATGAAAAAGCACTTCGTCGCAGATGACAGATCGATAGAATGTTCTAGACATACTGCCAAGCGAGGAATACTATGGCAAAAATAATGCCGCAGATTATAATGGTACCGGTTGACATTGTGAACTCCTTTCATTCAAGGTAGGTGCATTATAACATCATAAAAAAATCGAATCAAGCAAAATCAGTAACAATCATCACCGTTAAAATTTGCGTCGGTGATAATACCGTTTCTAATCACAAAGGTCGTTTTGCAATAAAATAAGGGCGGTGCCGGCGGTAAGCCGTAATCCGGAACAGCCATGGCATCATAACTCATTTCGCTTTCGTATGGTTGAAATACATTATCTATCGGCTGACTTTCCGACTGATAATATGTCGCCAATATAGTATTGGTATCAAATTGTGTTGTCTGCATCGGCAATCCCCAGACGGCATACAAATCTGCCGAACTTCGCCCGATCCACTTATCTATTTTTTGCTGATACAGCGAATGTTGTGTTCCTAAACGCATACAGCCGCACAACAGACAAATAATCAACAGTCCGATTGTTTTTCTAATCATTTCTGTTTCCTTATACTGATCAAATCGTTATCTTCGGTCATTTTGGCAAAGCGTGCCAAATTTTCCTGACTGATACTGACAGTATAAGTATTCTGATTTTCGGCATTTTCAATCTTATCGACCTGACTGTTTTGATACAGCCATGCCGAAAGCCGTCCTTCGGCAACCGGTAGAGTTATTTGATACAGCGTATGTGCCGCTGAAAGTTTTTGTTCGATAAGTTCAAGTAATTTTTCTTTCCCCTGCCCCGTTAACGCCGACACCAAAACCTTTGATGTCGAATTTGCCGTTTTGTTTTGCCAAGACGTATAATCTTCCGTCGACAATAAATCGGCTTTATTTAAAACTTCGATATAATTATCGGCATACTTGATTTCTTTTAAGCCGAGGCTTTCCAATACATTTAAGACATCTTCTTTTTGCGATTTGGTATCCGGATTGGCAATATCGCGCACATGCAAAATAATATCGGCGCTCAATACCTCTTCCAAAGTCGCGCGAAACGCCATAATCAATTCATGCGGCAAATCCGAAATAAAGCCGACCGTATCGGATAAAATCACCTCGGTTCCGCTCGGCAGACTGACCTTGCGCATAGTCGGATCAAGCGTGGCAAACAGCATATCGGCCGCCATAACCGCGCTGTCGGTCAAGTAGTTGAACAGCGTCGACTTTCCGGCATTGGTATAGCCGACCAGAGCCACCACCGGATACGGAACTTTGCGACGGGCACCGCGTTGAATATCGCGCGTTTTTTTGACTTTTTCCAAATCTTTTTTGATGCGAATGATTTTATCGTCAATAATACGACGATCAAGCTCGATTTGTGTTTCGCCCGGGCCGCCCAAAAAACCGGCACCGCCGCGCTGACGTTCCAGGTGCGTCCAACTGCGTACCAAACGCGAGCGTTGATAAGTCAAATGTGCCAATTCAACCTGCAAAGCACCTTCTTTGGTTTGGGCGCGTTCACCGAAAATTTCCAAAATCAGCGCCGTACGGTCAATGACTTTAATCTTTAATTCACGTTCCAAATTGCGTTGCTGAATCGGTGATAAACGACCGTCTACCACCATCAATTCTATTTCATTATCACAGATAATCGGCTTTATTCTGTCCGTGAAACCGCGGCTGAAAAACATTGCCGGCTTCACTTCGCGCAAGCGCACGACTTCTTTATGGCAAATATTAAGTTTTATGGCTAATGCCAAACCCTCAATTTCCGCCAGTCGGCTTTCATCAGACAGCGAAAAACTTTCTCCTGCGACACTCGGACAAACCACGCAGGCGTTAATTTGAGGATTTTGCTCGATTTCGATCACTATTCTTCCGCAATATCGACGGCAACGCTCGGCATAATGGTTGAAACGGCGTGTTTATAAACAAGCTGAGTATGACCGTCGCGACGCAACAACAAACATTCTTCGTCCTGAGAGGTAACGATACCTTGTAACTTAACGCCGTTAATTAAAAATACGGTTACCGAAACTTTTTCGTTTTTAATATCATCTAAGAAATCACTTTGTACTTTATTCATTATTTTTATCCTTATAAAATAATTTCTGAAAGTAAGACTAAATACTTTTTGCGT